>JACMIM010000692.1 GCA_014381165.1 Roseiflexaceae bacterium | reverse complement strand
TCACGCGCCGTCAGTTCCGGGAACGCCAGTGCAAGCGTAGCTGGTGGGGGATTGTTGAAAAACTGTACAACCCGCTGGGCAATCCCCGGCCCAAAGATTACCTCGCCATTGGCGACCGCGTGGATGGCGCGGAGCGTTTCGTCCTGGCGCGCGCCTTTGAGCAGGTAGCCGCACGCGCCTGCGCGAACAGCAGCGAACACCGAGTCATCATCCTCGAACATGGTCAGCATCAAGATGCGGATCTGCCCCTTGCGCTCCACGATCTGCCGCGTCGCCTCGATGCCATTTAACCCTGGCATCTTGATGTCCATCAGCACCACGTTCGGTTCGAGAGATCCTGCCAGTGTTACAGCTTCGTCGCCCGTGGCGGCTTCACCCACAATCGCCATGTCGTCAACCGACTCGAGCAAGGCCCGTAGCCCGTCCCGAAACAACGGATGGTCGTCAGCAATAAGGATGCGAATCATGTCATCCCTCACTTGCTTTTGTATTGGATGCTGCCAGTGGCAAGTGCGCCTGCACCAATGTACCACCTGTCGTCAACGTTTCAACGGTACAGGTACCGCCAAGTTCGGCGGCGCGCTCATACATTGAGCGTAATCCAACGCCAGGGTGGTGGTGCATTGGCACACCGCGCCCGTCATCACGGATGTCCACCACCAGCGTATGGCGATCGACGGTGATTGAAACAGTGCATTGGCGTGCCTCGGCGTGGCGTAACACGTTCGTGACTGCTTCAAGCGTGATTCGGTAGGCAGCAACTTCCACGGCAGCGGGCAGTGAGGGGAGGTCATCCGGGGCTTGCACAAAAATACGCGTGCGACTATCAAGATGAACCGTGTGCTGTTTGAGTGCGGCGACAAGGCCAAGCTGATCGAGCGCTGGCGGACGGAGATCATACACCAGGCGGCGAATGTCAGCGATCGTCGTTTGCATCTGCTCGGCCACGTCTTCCAGCAACCGATCTGCTTTCGCCAGGTCGCGCCGCAGCAAATTACGTGCTGCATCAACTTTGAATGTTAAACTCGCGAGGGACGGCCCTAAGCCGTCGTGAAGATCGCGACGCAGGCGGCGGCGCTCTTCCTCCCGTGCGGTGACGAGGCGTTCACGGGACTGTTGCAGATCAACCGTCAGATGGCGCAGATCCACGGTAAGCCGCGCCGACTGCACGGCGATACCCGCCTGGCGCGAGAGAGCGTTGAGCAGCCGCTGATCGGCGGCGTTCCATTCGTGTTCGCCGGGGCGGTGCGCCAGCCGTAGTTCGCCGACTGTTTCACCCTGTACGACGAGTGGCAAGATGTAAACTGCGGGCGCAGGAGCGCTGGTACCTTGCGTGATCGACTGGGCAACGTATTCGGCGGCGTTCTGCATGCCGTCGCCCTGTGGCAGCGCAATGGCCACATACGGCAGCCGCAGCGCCTGCGCGACCGTTTCGGCAATCGTCGGTAGCAAAGTATCAACCGCCAACGCACCTTCTAGCCGCTGGCCCAGCCGCGCCAACACCGCATAGGGGTCGTCGCGTTCGCCGTACATCAACCGGTCCACGCTGCGCTGCACCCGTTCGCGCAGAGGTTGGAAGAGGACCGCCACCAAACCCGTGGCAATCAGCGGTGGTACGATGCTTTGCTGGCCTTGGAGCAACGTACTGGCGTAGCTGACAATGCCGACGTACACACCGATCACAAAGGCAGTGAGCGTGCCGTACACCAGCGCGCGGTTCAGGATGACATCGATGTCGAACAAGCGGTAGCGCGTGATGGCGATGCCCATGCTCAGCGGGAAGCTAAGACCGATCGCCACGTTCAGCAAGACCTCGCCCCACGTAGGCAGGCGACTAAGCGCATCGTTGAAGCCCGGCATCAGCACGGTGAGCGACCATAAAAGTGGTATGAGGGCGAAGCCTGCTCCAACGCCGAGCGCCATCCACGCCGTTTGCGCACGCAGTACCGGATCACGCACCCGCAGCATGGTATGGAGCGTAATGCCGATGGTGCAGCAGACGACAGCGAGCGCGTTCAAGGCGAGTAGGGCGACGTATAGTTCAGCCCCTCCACTGAGCAATGTGACGATCCAGGCAGCGATTGGCAAGCCATACATGACCGTCGCGGCGCGGCGCGGCCAGCGGCGAACCGGCCATACGCGGCGCGGGAAGTTGAGTACCAACAGCAGCAGCGTTGGCACAAACAGCCAGCCCCATAGCGAGCTAACGGTAAGCCTCAGCACCCAGGCCGGTCCAGTTACAAACTGCGTACTTACTGTGTCGGCAGCTGACACAAACGTAGTCATCATGAAGAGCGGCCCGCTGGCCATCAGCAGCAAGTGCGCGGCATCGCTGCGTGGAGCCAGCAGAAAGATAACCAACGAGCCGAGAAAGATTGGCAGAATGAAGTCACGGAGCTGGCCCACGAGTGCAGCACCAAAAACGCGCAGGATCTCCGGCGTGCCAAGCCGATCGAGCGGCACATCCAGAGTGAGCAACTCACCGTCACGCTGCACCGTGTAGTTGGCGATGGCCCCATCGCTCCAGCCAGGCGGCGGCGGCGTAGCTCGCATCTCAAGATTATCGGTGCCGCCGCCAATCGGCACGCCGTTCACGGCCACGATCTGGTCATCAAGGCGCAATGGCGTCGGCCAAGTACCCCAACAGGCAGCGACACGTTGGGGTGTCGTGGTATTCGCCGCCAACTGGCAACCGTCGCCGGGTTGGGTCAACAGCCAGGTGCCAAGCGTAACGCAGAGCAACGTGAAGCCCAACAGGAACACCAGCACGATCCAACTGGCGCGGCTCCAGATACGTTCCATCGTTGAAACAGGCGGCGCATTGGTCGTGCGCGGGATTGCGGTCTGGGCCATGCCACACCTCCTATGTGAGTATGGCGCAATTATCGCATCTTTGTGCGGCGAGCACCAGATACCGCGCCGCAGATCGAGCATCTGCGGCGCAGGCAATCTTCGGATCACCGCTACCCAACCGCGGCAGAGAGGCTCGTATGGGGAGTGCGAATTTGCGCCAGCGTTGCCAGCCCAAGCAGCGCGACGAACAGCCCCCAGACCGCGTTAAATAGTTCTGGCAGCGGCTGCCCGATGACGATCACCGGCACAAGCTCGGTGAGAATGGGCCACAGGGCCAGCAGGAGCGGCGCAAACGCAGCCCACCCACGCCAGCGCCGCGCCAGCAGCACGGCAATGCCCGTCAGCAGCGTGAAGACCACGGCGATCAAGCGACCGAGCAGGAAGATTAGCGACACGGCGGTTTGAGGATCGGTAAGTGGGCCGATGCCAAAAATCGTCAGCACGCTACCGATCACCATCAGCCCATGGCCCAGCACGGCAAGAGCGAACACGATCTTGCCGAACCAGCCACCAAGCGCGCCGCCCAAGCCAATACCGAGAAAGCCGATCAGCGCCAGCACAAGAGTCAGCGTGAATAGTGTGCTGCTGACAGCAGACACAGTTGTACCGGGTGTAGTTATTTGGGGCAGAACTGTTGCGCCAAGCATAGTTGTCGCAAACCACACCACGCCGCCGACAATGCCGCTTCGTCCTACGAACCGTAAACGCTGTGCGTGCATACCCGTGCCTCCTTGTGTTGTTGTGTAAACCAAGGCAATTGTAGGCGGCACGCCGTCCCAACCACAAGAGGCAGCGTCCTAGTTTTGTCCCAAGACCTGTCCTATGTTTGTTCCCAACTTGCAATGAGCGGGTAGTGGTTCAATGTCGAATGTTCGCCCGCTCCTGATTGTAACGGGCGAGAAACAAACGAATACAGATGTCGTGCATCAGTAGCGACTTGGAAAAGGAAAGGGATTTGCGCACGAGCCGCCCAAGCCGTTGGCGCAAGGTGTTGTTGCAGCGCTCGACAAGGGCGGTTTGCCTGCTCTCCTTGCCGACCCCGGTATGCTGGTCGGGTGGCAGCGTCGCGGCATAGGCGTCCCAAAAATCGTGGAAACAATGGGCCAGACGGTACGGTTGGGGAATAGCTTCCCACAGTTGACGACAGGTTTCCATGCTGCGATCACCGATGGCATAGGCAACAACT
>JACMIM010000691.1 GCA_014381165.1 Roseiflexaceae bacterium | reverse complement strand
TTGCGACCGACGAACTGGCCGAGGATATGCACCGCCACCTGATCGCGTTGTACGCCGCCACGGGCGACCGCACTGCTGCGCTGCGGCAGTTCGAGCGCTGCGTTGTTGCGCTGGAGCGCGAGCTTGGCGTTGGCCCGCTGCCAGAGACACGCGCCGTGTACGAGGCAGTGCGCGACGGGCAGACGCCGCTGCTCAACCACCCGCGCGCACGGGCGCAGCACGAACTTGCCCTGGGCGCGCGCAGCGTGCCGCCCCCTGCCGGCGTAGCGCCAGCGCAGATTCAACCCAACCACGCAACATTGCCAACGCCTGCGACGCCGCTGCTGGGGCGGCAGAGCGACCTCGCGGCTGTATGCGCGCTGCTTGCCGACCCCGCCGTGCGGCTGCTGACGCTGTGCGGGCCGGGGGGCAGTGGCAAAACCCGGCTGGCGCTCCAGGCAGCGTGGGATTTTGCGGGGCGCTTTGCCGACGGCGTGGTGTTTGTGCCGCTCGCGCCGCTGCGCGATGGCGATCTGGTGATCGACGCAATTGCGCAGGCGTGCGGCCTGCACGAGATTCGCGGCCTATCGTCATTCGATGCGCTGCGCAATTATCTTCGCGATAAACACACGCTGCTGGTATTAGACAACTTCGAGCATCTGCTGGGCGCAGCGACCACCATTGCGGACCTTTTGGCAGAAGCGCCGGGCCTGCAGGCTCTCGTTACCAGCCGCACCTTGCTGCATCTGCTGGGCGAGCACACATTCTCTGTGCCGCCGCTGCCGCTGCCCGATCTCGCGCAGCTTCCGCCGCCGGATCAGCTTGTCGAGCAGCCTGCGGTCGCGCTGCTGCTGGCACGAGCGCGCGACTATGTGCCGGCCTTGCAGCTCAACGCAGCCAATGCCGCTGATATTGCGGCGATCTGTGTGCATCTGGATGGATTGCCGCTTGCCATCGAGCTGGCCGCCGCCCGACTAAAAATGCTGTCGCCGCAAGCGTTACGCCGGCGCCTCGACCATCGGCTCGCGCTGCTGAATCACGGGCCGCGCGACCTGCCCGACCGGCAGCGCACCCTGCGCGCCACCATTGACTGGAGCTACCGGCTGCTGCACCCGCCTGAGCAGCGGCTGCTCGCGCGCCTGGCGGTGTTTGCGGGTGGCTGGACGCTCGACGCGGCCGAGGAGATCTGCGCCGTCAACGAGTCTGCGCACAGCGTATTTGACGCCATGGCGACGCTGCTCGACTCGCACCTGCTATTCCAGGCAAGCGGGCCCGACCACGAGCCGCGCTTCGGGATGCTGGAAACGATCCGCGAGTACGCGCTGGAGCGATTGCGCGACCAGGCCGACGAATGGGTCGTTCGTGAACGACACGCGGCGTACTTTCGCCGCCTTGTGGAGCGCTGCGGGGAGCGTTGGCACGGAGAAGAATTTCTTGTGGCGCTAGGCGAGCTTGATAGGGACTACAACAATGTTCGTGTGGCCCTGCACTGGCTAGACGAGGCCACCGAGCACGAGGCGATGGCACGCGCGGTCAGCTCGCTTCACGATTACTGGGATACCTGCGGGCTTATGAAGGAAAGCCACGCCTGGACAGCACAGGTGTTGCGCAGGGGCGACACATTGCCCCCGCCATTGCACGCCCGCCTGCGCAACCAGGCAAGCTTTCTGGCCTACCGACAGGGCCATTTAGACGAGGCGCTGCGGCTGGCCGCAACGCTCGCCTCGGACCCACAGGCGGCAGCGGAAGATTGGGCGGCTGCCACAAATGTAGCTGGCCTGGTAGCGTTCGATAGTGGCGACATTGCGAGCGCGCGGCAACACTTTGAACGCGCGCTCGCGCTTGCCCAGCAGCACGCGTTAGTGCGCGATGCTTCCGGCGTGCAGTTCAACCTTGGGGTGCTTTATCTCGCGGCGGGCCAGCTTGCAGATGCCGAAACGCTGTTCCAGGCAAGCGCAGGAGCACAGCACCCTCGTTTCTTGGGCGGCCTGTCGACGGCTCGCGGCTTTATTGCGCTGCTACGCGGCAACCCCACGCAGGCGGCACAACTGCTTCAGGAGGGATTGCAGCAGCACGGCCTTATGCGCAATACCCTGTTTCAGCTGTACGGGCTGCTGGCCTGCTGCGGCCTGGCCGTGCAGCAGGGGCAGCCCGTGTGCGCAGTCACGCTCTTTAGCGCCGCAACGCATCAGGCAAACAGCAGGAGCCTGGCGCTATCCCAATCGATGCTGGCCATGATCGCGCCCCTGATCGAGCAGGCGCGCAGCGCCGTTGCCGCCGAC
>JACMIM010000690.1 GCA_014381165.1 Roseiflexaceae bacterium | reverse complement strand
ATGGCTGCTGGCGCGTTTCAGGTCATCATCAACTATGTTCAATTTCCCAATGGCGGCAGCGGTATGCTCGGGCGAACTGATGGCGGCGGTACCACGATGGCGCGCCCGTTGCTGGCGCAGTCTGATGTGGCCTACTTTCGCTACGTGGTCGTGGTGGTAGCGTTTGGCTTCCTGCTAGTCGAATGGCATCGGCGTACCCGCCCTGGCCGCGCGTGGGCGCTGCTTAGCAAGAGCGAGGCCTGTGCGCTCAGTGCAGGCGTCAATATCACGCTCTATAAAACCTGGGCCTTCACGCTCGCCGGTTTCCTGGCGGGCGTCGCTGGCGGATTGCTTGCTGGCAGCATCGGCCAACTCGACGCACGCACCTTCCCAGCTGGCGACTCGATCATGCTGTTCGCGCTCACCGTCGTTGGGGGCGCATACAGCTGGTTTGGGCCGATCCTGACGGGCCTTTTGCTGCGGGCGGTGCCAGCGCTGCTGACCTATCTCGGTTTGAATGCCGACCTGGCACTAATTCTGTTCGGCGCGGCGTTACTGCATGCCCTGATCACCGCGCCGACGGGTATCGCTGGTCAGATCGAAGGGCTGCTGCACCGCATCCGACGGCGAGGAGATGCACCGTGATCCAGATCCGCGATATCGAGATGGGCTTCGGGGGCGTGCGTGCGCTGAGCAAACTGACGGTCGACCTCGACGACACCATTGTTGGGGTCATCGGGCCGAACGGTGCCGGTAAGACAACGCTACTCAATGTATTGAATGGCTTTCTGAGGCCCCAGGCGGGCAGCATCACGGCCTTTGGCCAGGATCTACTGGCGCTGGCACCGCACCGGCGCGCGCACTGGGGCCTGCGTCGTACCTTTCAAAACGAGCAGGTCGTTGACGACATGTCGTTATGGGATAACGTGGCGGTCATGCTCGATACGGTGCGGCTGGCGCGCACTGCACGCAACGACCAAGTGCAAGCAGCAATACACTTTGTCGGCTTGAGTGGCAACGAACAACGCCTTGGGCGCTCGCTCAATGCGTTTGAACGCCGCATGGCCGAAATTGCGCGGGCGGTTGTCGGTACACCACGCCTGATATTAATGGATGAGCCTGGCGCAGGCTTGAGCCCGCAAGAATCGGGCATCCTCCGGGCGGTAATCACGAGCATTCCGGTGCAGTTCGGCGCGATGGTGGTGCTGATCGACCACGATGTCCAGCTCATCGCGGCCACCTGTGCGAAAACGGCCGTGCTCGACTTTGGCACCCTGATTGCCTACGGCCCGACCGATCATGTGCTCAAAGACTCGCGTGTCAAAGCGGCTTACCTTGGCGAGGAGGTGGTGTAATGGCCGAAGCGGCTGCCGTGACCTCCAAGACGTTGATGGTCGAAGGGCTAACCGTTCGCCGTGGCGGCCGCCCGGTGTTGCGCGATGTGTCTCTGGCGCTGCGTTCGGGCAGCATCACCGCATTGCTTGGCCCAAATGGGGCAGGGAAAAGCAGCCTGGTGCAAACAATGGCGGGGGTGTTGCAACCTGAAGCGGGCCGTGTGCTGCTCAATGGCGCTAATCTGGTTGGTCGCCGACCCGAAGCGATTCGGGCCGCTGGGATCGCCACCGTTTTGGAAGGCCATCAGGTGCTGAGCGATCTCAGTGTTGAAGAAAACTTTCGCGCCGCAGGTAGCCAATGGCCAGTAGCCGTGCTTGAACAACATGTGGCCGAGGTCTTCACCATTTTCCACGAGCTAAAGCCCAAGGCGAGGCAAAAGGCTGGTACACTCTCGGGTGGGCAGCAGCAGATGGTAGCGCTAGGCCACGCCCTAATGTGTCGGCCTGCGTTTATGCTGGTCGACGAGCTATCGTTGGGGCTGGCACCCCTGGTTGTGCAACGGCTGATGGGCGTGATCCAGGAGATCGCACGCGGGGGCGTAGGGATCTTGTTAATTGAGCAGTTCACGCATCTCGCGCTCAAAGTAGCCGATGCCGTCTATGTGCTTGACCGCGGCGCGATTCGCTTTCAAGGTACGCCCGCCGAGGTGCAGGCTAACCCACAGGTGTTACATGAAGCCTATCTGGCCCAGTAATGTGAAGCGTAGCCCTCACCCCTGGCCCCTCTCCCGCGCGGGAAAGGGGAAGCCACGTTAGCGGCGGGGCTGAGGGCAATGGCCTCTGTATCATAAGAAGGAGCCGTATGGAAGGTCGTACGAGAGCAGCTCAAACTACGCGGCACACCCAAGTCGCTATCATCGGTGCAGGCCCCGCTGGGCTAATGCTTGCCCACCTGCTGCACCATCACGGCATCGAGTCGGTGATTCTGGAGCACCGCGACCGCGCCTACGTCGAAGGGCGGGTGCGCGCCGGTGTGCTTGAACAGGGCACTACAAATCTGCTCAACGAGCTTGGGCTTGGCGAGCGCCTGCGCCGCGAGGGCCTTATCCACCACGGCTTTTATTTGCAGTTTGAAGGCCAGCGCCACCGCATCGATATGCACGAACTGACTGGCGGCCAGGCCATCACTGTCTACGGTCAGCAGGAGGTGGTCAAAGACCTGATCGCCGCCCGTCTTGCGCAAGGTGCCCCGCTCCTTTTTGAGGTCTCAGATCTCATCCTCGATGGGCTTGACGGCGAGCGGTCCCGCCTGCGCTTCCACTACGGCGGCGAGCTGCACGAGCTGACCTGCGATTATATCGCCGGCTGCGACGGCTTTCACGGAGCCAGTCGCGCAGCCATCCCCGCCGGGGTGCTGAGCGTTTACGAAAAGATCTATCCCTTCGCCTGGCTCGGCATTCTAGCCCACGCCGCGCCCGCAAGCGACGAGCTGATCTACGCCTATCACGAGCGTGGCTTCGCTTTACAGAGCATGCGCTCGCCCTCGGTCAGTCGGCTCTACGTGCAGTGCCCGCTTGAGGATCGGATCGAGCAATGGTCGGACGATCGCATCTGGTCGGAGCTTCACGCCCGCCTCGACCTGGCCGACGGTGCGCCGATCAACGACGGGCCGATCTTTGAGCGCGCCATCCTTAGCTTCCGCAGCTTCGTGGTCGAGCCGATGCAGTACGGTCGGCTGTTCCTGGCTGGCGACGCCGCCCACACCGTGCCACCAACGGGGGCCAAGGGCATGAACCTGGCCATCGCCGACGTGCGCGTGCTCGGAGCTGCCCTGGCCGCCCGCTACCACGAGGGCCGCGACGACCTGCTGGCAGCCTACTCAGCCACCTGCCTCAAGCGCGTCTGGCGGGCCGAGCACTTCTCGTGGTACATGACCAGCATGCTCCACCGCTTCCCCGAAAATGACGGCGGCTTCCAGCACCACATGCAACTCTCGCAGCTGCGCTATACCGTCAATTCGCGGGCCGCCGCCACCAGTCTTACCGAGAACTACGCCGGCCTCGCCAAAGTGTGACACGGTGACACGGTGACACGGTGACACGGTGAGCCCTACGGTCAGCTTGTCACCGTGTCAGAAGAAACAGGATGTACATGGATGATTCGCGCTATGAGCAGGGCATGCGGGTGCGGCGGCAGGTGCTGGGCGACGCCCACGT
>JACMIM010000689.1 GCA_014381165.1 Roseiflexaceae bacterium | reverse complement strand
ATCAAATCGGCGCTGTTGGCCGCGAGCCAATCGAGCGCTCCCACGCCATCGTGGCGAACGGTGGCCTGGTAGCCACTACGCTCAAGCAGCAGCAACAGCGACGAAGCGATGTTTGGCTCATCGTCGACGACCAGAATATGCGGCACGGCCAATCTCCTTCTTGCATCGGCACCATTTCCTTCCTTGTTCAAGCTGTATGCCAGCAGGGCACAAAAAAGACGAAGGCTAGATGGCCTTCGTCTTTTTTGATACGGCGATGCGACTACTCCAGGTAATCGCGCAGGTGCTGCCCGATGTCGGGCGCACGCAGGCGGCGCAGGGCCTCGGCCTCGATCTGGCGGGCGCGCTCGCGGGTCATCCCCAGAACGCGGCCCACCTCCTCCAGCGTGCGGCGCTGGCCATCGACCAGCCCGTAGCGCAGGTCGATGATCCTGCGCTCACGATCACTCAGGTGGTCGAGTGCTGCCGAAAGATCGCTGCGCAGCAACTGGCGCGAGGCGAACTCAGCCGGCGTGGTCTGCTCGTCGTCCTGAAGGAAATCACCCAGTGTGTGTTCGCCATCTTCGCCGACCGGCGTTTCCAGTGAAACTGGGCGGCGCGAGGCTTCCAACACCCGATCGATGCGTTCGACCGGTTGGCCTAGCGCAGTTGCGATCTCCTCAGGAGTTGGCTGGCGCTCCAGTGCCTGCGAGAGCCGCTCGGCGGTGCGCTTGACTTGACCGACCGACTCCGACATATGCACTGGCAGACGAATGGTGCGGCCCTGCTCGGCGATCGAGCGCGTCACCGCCTGGCGAATCCACCAGGTTGCGTAGGTCGAGAAGCGGTTGCCCTTGTGATAGTCGAACTTCTCGACCGCACGCATCAGGCCGATATTGCCCTCCTGAATCAGGTCGAGCAGCGACAGCCCACGCCCGACGTACTTTTTGGCAATGCTGACCACCAGTCGCAAGTTGGCCTGAATAAGATGTCGGCGCGCATCCTCACCGTCGAACATATCGTGGCGCAGCGCCCCACGCAGTTGCACTGGCAGCTCCTCAGCTGCTAGACGCTTGGCGGCCGCTTTACCACGCTCGATTCGCTCGGCGAGTTCAACTTCCTCGGCGGCGTTCAGTAGCGAGACACGCCCAATTTCGGTCAAGTAATGTTGCACAGAGTCAAGCGACGGCTCCTGTGGCGAGGCGGCCCGCTTGGGGGCTAGCTCCTCGATATCCGGTAGGGCGTGTTCGTCGCGCTCAATATGTGGCAGCGAGGCCAGCATGGCCTCGTCTAGCTCTTCGGGACGCTCATCGACATCCCAGCTACGTCGCTCATTTGAAGCCATAGTTCCCCCTAGACGCAACGCGGCTCCTCCCAGCCCGGAGAAGCCGCATTCTATACTCCACTGAGACAACCGTTCGACCTGTATCAAGATACAGGCGCATGTTTATTGCCATCAGCGGGTGCGCAAGCTCAGGGTCACATGCCGCAGCAAAACCCAGCTTGAGTATACACCGCTGATTTTGGACTGTCAACGAGATTTTTACCGGTTGGTGGCGTATGGAGCCATGCCAGAACAATCTCTACACATGTACATACGTAGCATGCGCAGAAATAGTTCCATGTGTAGCATGATCACCGGCGACGAGCATACATGAGGATGTTCTCGTGCCAAGAGGGGAGGAAACTATAAAGTTGGTCGGGGCGGAGGGATTCGAACCCACGGCCCCAGCGTCCCAAACGCTGTGCGCTACCAGACTGCGCTACGCCCCGATGTTGTGGAGTATAGCCGAGGTTGGGCGGCTTGTCAAACTGTCCGAGCGGCGGCGCAAAAATAGGAGGTGGGAGCAGGTTTCAAACCTGTTCCCACCTCCTATCTTCTCCACCCTAACCTACGGACGGCCAATGTAGCGTTGTGCTACAAAGTAGAAGCCCAGCGCCGGAATGGCCGAAAATACAAGAATCGCCAGGATTCCAAGAGGATGTTCCATGAGCTTACCTCCACACTACTAAAGCACGGTTTCCACTATATGGTGCTTATTGTACTGCGCAAATGTCTGCGATGCTAGTAGCAGTTTTGCTTGAGCTGTGTAGCGGGGGTAGAAGATCGATTCAGGCCATACGGTATGGTATGATCAGGTTGGCTTTTGGCTGAAAAGAAGCGTAGCACACAATGAAAAAAGTTCGTATCGACCAGTTGGTCGTGCAGCGCGGTCTGGCCCCGAGCCGGGCTAAGGCGCAGGCGCTGATCATGAGCGGCGCGGTGCAGGTGGCTGGCGTCAAACGTGACAAGGCCGGCGAGTTGGTTGCGCCTGATGCCGATGTGACCATTAGCGCGGCCATGCCGTATGTCAGCCGGGGTGGCTATAAGCTGGCGCACGCACTCGACACCTTCGGCCTTGATCCTGTCGGCCTCGTGGCGCTCGATGCGGGCGCATCGACCGGCGGCTTTAGTGATGTGCTGCTCCAGCGCGGCGCGGCCCATGTGTTCGCAGTTGATGTCGGCTATGGCATTCTCGATTGGAAGGTGCGCAGCGACCCGCGTGTAACCGCAGTCGACCGGACGAACATTCGCTACCTCGAGCAGCTGCCGCCACTGGGCACCACGGGCGATCTGCCTGATCAGCAGCGCATGCCCACGCTGGCCGATTGTGCCGTGATCGACACCTCGTTTATTT
>JACMIM010000688.1 GCA_014381165.1 Roseiflexaceae bacterium | reverse complement strand
GTCAGCGGGCACGGCGGCAATCAAGCGCCAGTGTTATGCGTTGGTGCCGCGCATTGATCTGCCAGATCTGCTCGCTGAAGTGAACGACTGGACCCACATGCTCGACCAGTTTACGCATTTGCAACGCGATGTGCCGCTCACCAGTCGCGCGGCGCACCCGTTGTTGGCCGCGATCATGGGTACTGGCCTCAATATGCACCGCGCGAGCTGTCTGCTGCTGCTGAGCGCCGCAATTGCGGCGTGGAACACGGTGTATCTGACCCAGGCCGTGGAACGGTTGCGGGCGGAAGGCATGCTCATTTCCGATACGCTCCTTGCGCATCTCTCGCCGCTTGGGTAGGAACATACTGCTTGGGCAGTATCGGTTTGCGGACGACGGGCCGTGGTCCCGTGAACGTCTGCGACCGCTGCGCAGCCAAGCCGAGGCGAACAGCGATGCGGACGATGAGCGCTAGCCGTTAGGCACGAACATGAGGAGTACGGAACCTGTGCGAGGATTCTACGACAACAACTGCGAGGACGCGAGAATAGCTCGGCGTAAAAGATCGAGGGAAAGCGCGTGTAACGCCAGCAGAATCACACAAAAGCGATGCCGCGCTTAGCGGGAAGTTTCCCGAAAAAAATGCGATGAGGCCAGATAAGAACAGCTTGACAATCCAGTAGTTAGTATAGCGTGTCGCGAGGCACATGGCAGAGCATTCACGCTACCTGCGGGAGAGCCACGAAATCGGGTCAATATCCGGTCAAAGATTGATGATAGCGCGGACAACTATAACAACCAAGGGGAGTCACAAATATGATTACACAACCCGAAGATAGTTTGTACCCTTAATACTTGCATTTTTCACGCTTCTTCGCACTACATAGGTCTGACAGCGCGAGGTGCTTGGTCGCACCGTGCCCACTATGCCCTCGAAGGTGCCCCCAGGTATGACTGCACAGGAGTTTACATAAAGCACTCGCGTATTGAACACTCAGCGCTACCAATGATAGAAGATAGCCAGTAAACTGGTAAGGACGCAGTCGCAAGCATTCCATGTTCTTTTCTCGACACGCTGCGCCCTTGTTGGTATACGTATGGGTTCACAATTGATTTGTGTTGTGTAATCATACTTGCTAGGAGTAGGGCTTTCCATACTTGTGTGCTAAGAAACCGCCGCGTCGTTTTGTGGAGTCGTCCCTCTATGCAGGTACAGTTTTTGGGCGGTGCGTCGGGCGTGGGCGCAACCTGCCAGCTTATTGAAATCGTGGGCGAGCACGTGCTGGTCGACGCGGCCGGCCTGTCCGACCTCGCCGCGCTCCAAGGGGTATGCGTAGCAATGGAGCAAAAAGTTCGGTTAAGCGATACCGGATAGATTTGCTCCCACCAGAGCGTTAAACGGTGGTAATCATCGGCTCGCTGTCTGGCTGCGAAATTGCAGTAAGTAGTATCACAATTTGCAGAAAGTAGTACGTGAGTATTCTTCCTCTCTCTAATGCTCTAAAATCGACGTTAGAGATTTGGTAGGTTAGGCATACACACCTGCCAATTATCACAAGAGAGCTACTATGTTAGCCGAGTTATGTCAACGGGTTTTTTCATTGTATCAAAGCTAAGTGTCATGGTAACTAAAAATTGGATTAGGAGCAAGCGAGTGCTGACGTTAGCGCTCTAGTAAAGTATGGAGCGACTCCCTGCTCACGATCAAGATCGAGGGTTGCTTAGAGCCCTTTATCGCCTACGGCGCAGGAGCCTGTACAACTCGAAACAGGTCACCGCCACGATAGAAACCAGCGCACACTCAGTCCCATCGTCCACTATGAACGATGGGACTAAGCAAGGGCGCAACCTCAGCGAACAGGCAGTAACAATCCTTCGTGAAAGCGTATGTGGCGCAGCCGCAATCCTGCTCCTGGGACTAGTGGTTCACAAGCGGCAGTGCGATCGCGAACTGCTTGGCGGGCAGGACGTTGAACTCGACAGCCACCGTCGCGGTTTCGCTGAGCACGTCGCCATTTGCACGGCTTGTGCTGCCGGTTGCGCCACTACGAATCGTGACTTGGCCACTGTAACGCCCTGGTGCCAGGCCGCGTGCATCCACACCGATTGCCAACGTGCCAAATCCAGTGCCGCTTGTCTGGTCGATTGTGATCCACGGCGCAGAGCCCTGTGCATGCCACGCAAGGTCGCCCGCGCCAAAGTTGAGCAAGTGAATGCGCTGCGGCTGGGACGGAGCACGGTTGACCGCCTGGGTGAAGGTGAGCTGCGACAAGCCACTGAGGAGCAGCTTCGGCTGGCTGTGCTTGAGTGGCGTGGTCGGCCCGCAGACGGAGCCAAGTGCGCTGAATTCTTCACCATCGTAGAAGCCATTGTCGTCGCTGTCGGCGGTCAACGGAAAGGAGCCAAGGTCATGTTCCTGCTGGTTGGTCAGCCCGTCCTTGTCGGGGTCGGCGCTTGGCAACGCATTGGCAGCGGCGAGGCCAAAGGTATCTGCCCACTGCGTGTAGTCCAGTGTCAAGAATGCGCTGGCCGAAACGGCTGGGCCAACCAATTTCGCGCCATTGTAGGCCGCGACCGTCACACGGTAGCGCTGGCCTAGCGTCAGCCCGCTCAGTTGGTACAGCAGCGTGTTGCCTACGTCGATTGGCGAACGGCCCTGGGCAGCGGCGCTGGTTGCGTCTGGCAAGCGGCAACCAGTTGGCGCAAAGCCTACCACATAGCCCGCTGGCGTGGGGCCACCTGGCGCGGCCCATTGAACGTTCAGCGCGCCCATCGGCGCACCAGAAAGGTTCGCACGAACCGGTGTCACACGGAGTCGGGTTGGCGCGGCAGTCGGCGGGGCCGGGTTGCGTGCTGGGGTGCTGGTAAATGGCGTACAGCCGCTGAGATTGCCGCTGGCATCATATGAACGGACGCATACGGTCGTTTGTTGCGTGCCAAGCAGCCCACCGAGCCGCGCCTGGTCAGTCTTCCACAGGTCATTCGTGGCTGCACCGCGTGGCAACACCCGTTGGATGCGCTGGCGCTGCGGGTTATTTGGGTTCCAGCTGGGGATGTTGTATTCAATTTGATACCCGGCCAAATCGCGCTGTGCTGGCCGTGTCCACGCGACAATCAAGCCATCGTTGCCATCGAACACTCCGTTGATCGTTGGCACATCCGGTGGCGTCGTATCGTTGATCAGGATCGAGCCAGCCGCCCAGGCCGTGACTGGGCCGTTGCCATGGACGTGGTCTTCGATGCGTGCGCCAATTGCGTATTCACCCGAGGCCAGCCCACTTGTATCCCACAGATAGCTGCCCCCATTCGCCTTCAGCTTGCCGACAATCGCGTTGCCAGCGAAATCGGTCGGGTCGCTTGGCTTGGCGCTAATTGGCGCATACACCAATTCGATTTTGGTTTCGTCGCCAAGTGGCAGGTTCGCTCGTAGCGCTGTCCAATTGAGCGCTACTGGCCCGTTGACGGCTTGCCTGAGCGCAGCTGGTGTCGTCACCGCCAGTGTTGGCGCAGGTGGGTCGCTAAAGAACAGCAACTGGTAGTTGTTCTTGACGTTGGGCAGTAGCCCTTGCCCAAGATTGCCAAGTTGCAGCTTCCACACGCCGCTGGCAAGCGCCTCCCCGCCGCCCGCTGCGACACCAAACGTAACCTGATGCAGCGTCGCCGTGTTCGAGATCGTGATCGTCACGCCTTCGGCCTGGGCATTAGCTGGCGTAATTATTGTGCCATCAGGCTTGATCAGGCTGACATCAAGGACGCCATTCAGCCAGCCTGCGGCGAACAATGCTCGCCCGGCACTCGGCTTGACGGTGAAGCTACACAGCTGTGTTGTCGGGCCGCTGCTTGTGCAAACCGCGCTCGACGGCTCGTGCGTCCAACTATTCACTGGGCTATCGATGACTGGTTTGAGATAGGGTTGGTTGGTGCCGGGCAGTTGTGTTGGCGGCTTGTTTGGGTCGAGCTGGAGCTGCGGCTGCGCTACGTTTGCCAGCCCCTGCTGCACCAGCGCGACCGGCCCTTCGTCGATCAGCCGGTGATCATCGCTGCCAAGGAACAACGATGGGCCGGTGTTATCGACATACAACCCAATCGTGACGCCATACACGCCGACGGATGCCGACATGCCCCAACTGTATTTGGTGCAAGGTGTATCCTGGCAGAACTGGCCGAACGCGATTCGCACTTCGAGTGAAACATCGGATGGTGGCAACTTGGTGATGCCAATGTCGCCGATATAGCCTTCGGGAATGAATAGTTTCGCCTCGATCTTGCCAGTGAAATGAAATTCGTCGTCGTCGGGCAGCCAGTCGTACTTGTGCTGCCAGCCCTGTCCCTTCCAGGCGTGCAGCGAGAGTGCGCCGGTAATCAGATTCCCGCAGCACGATGCCTCGGCTTCCAGCAGAATATCGAGCGGGTTCCAGGCAACTTGCAAATGCAAATCAGCGTCGACAATCTTGACCAACTTGGCATTGGCGTGCAGATCGAATAGCCCAGCGGTGTCGATGATCACGGTGCCATGGCCAGCACCAACTGTTGCACCCTGGTCGGTTGTTTCGAAACCCAGTTCGATTGTAATCCGTGTCGAGGTTGGGCCGATCAGCACTTCGCCGCTGATCAGGTACACACCAACGCCAGTTGTGCCGACGGGAATACCTGATGGTGGCGCAGAAAAGGTCAGTTTCGCCTCGCGCAGGCTGCTTTGGCAGAGCTTGAATGCGACCTTGATCCCAGCGTCGCCGCCGCCGCTGCCATCGTCGCCGATCATTGGCAGCGCGATGTTTGCCTTGCCCTGCACAACACTGACGATCGGGCCACCAGGGTCGCACGGCTGATCTTTGACCGAAACTGAACCGTCCCAGGTATCGAAGCTAAAATTTTGCGTGGTGTCGCTGGCAGGTACTGCTTCGTTTGGGTGATCCTTGCTGAAGATCGCCAGCTCCCCGGCCCGCTGCATCATGACCGTGCCTGGCGCTTGGTCAAGATGAATATCCGGCAGTTTCCACGGCATAACCTGCTTGTCGCCAGCGCCATTTTGCCATTGGTACGCATTGCCTGGCTGGCGGAGATCAAGACAACTCACTGGAACCGTCGTCGTGCAGCTTTTTTGCGCGTCGGGCAGGCGCGGCGCACCAGGCGGCTGCACAACCACTTGCAGCGGCAACGTGGCTCCACCCATTTGCGCCCCTTGGGTGACACGGGCGCTCGCGGCGCGAAATTGCGCAATACTTGGCCCACCGGCGCTCAAGTACGAATCGACCGTGGTAATTAGGCCACTTGCAGCGCTGCTGCTGTCGAGGACGCGCAGTTCCATGCTGGCAACCGTGGCAAAACCAGTGGCAGCATGCAACGGCGCTGCCTGCGTGGCGCTCACGTCGAAGCTGTAGCCCTGGGGTACATTGGCCGTCACCGGCACGAGATACCACGACCATGGCACCGCCCAGCTGATTGGCGTCGGTGGATTTGCTGCATCGACCGAAACCGGCACGCTAACCACGCCGCTGCCGTGTGCCTGCATGTCGCTTGGTGAAAGGTAATCGCTGTTCGCTGCAACGTTGGACTTCCAATACTGCTCGAACGGCAGCAAGCCACGCCTGGTTGTCGCCAGCGGGTCGAAGCGCGCACTGGCGGCGGTCATGCTGGTCTTGCCGGTGGGGTAGCCTGCGAGCAGCGGG
>JACMIM010000687.1 GCA_014381165.1 Roseiflexaceae bacterium | reverse complement strand
TCGGTGGCAGGGCGAATATGAATCATCGTAGCACAATCCCATCGCGGGCCAGCAGCCTCAGGCGCACACTGCCGCCTTCGACCGTGGCATTGCTCTGGCCATAGAGCGGCTCGATCGCTGTGCCATCCTTGATGTGGCCCGCAAGCGGAATCTCGACGGTGCGCGGCTCGTTTGCGGCGTTGACTGCCACCAGGATGGTCGCGTCTTCGCCCTGGCGTACAAAAGCGTAAACTGCGTCGTCGGCGTAAAGCTGGTGGTAGAAACCGGTGCGCAGGGCTGGGTTGGCGTGGCGCATTCTGATCAGGTGCTTGTGAAAGGCCAGCATGTCCTGATCCCAGTCCTCGGGGCGGTGCCAGGGCATGCCGCGCCGCGAGTCGGGGTCGAGGTCGCCTGGCAGGCCAATCTCATCGCCATAGAAGATCGACGGCGCGCCGGGATACGTCATCAGAAGAATCGTGGCCAGGCGTACCGTGGTCTTGTCGCCGCCGGCAATGCCGAGCAGCCGGGCGGTGTCGTGGCTGTCCAGCAGGTTGAGTTGGGCCAGCTGAATCTGCCAATCGTACAGTCCCAGCAGTTCGCCGATCTTCTCGCCATACTGGCGGGCCGAAAGCGCGGGCATGGTATCATAGCTGCGGCCTTCCACATTCGCCGCGATCACCCGCTCGCCGGCGGTGTAGGCGATCGTCGGCCCGGTGAACAGGTAGTTCATCACTGCGTCGAATTGGTCGCCTTGCAGCCACTGCCGTGAATCGTGCCAGACCTCGCCGACGATATACGCTTCGGGGTTGATCGCCTTGACGCGCTGGCGGAACTCCTGCCAAAAGCCCGGTGTGCTGATCTCGAACGGCACATCTAGCCGCCAGCCGTCGATGCCGAACTGTAGCCAAAACTCAGCAACCTTCATGATGAATTCGCGCACTTGCGGGTTATCGGTGTTGAACTTAGGCAGCGCGCGGTTGCCAATCCAGCCAACATAGTTGGCCGGTTTTGTGCCGTCGTAGGCGCTCAACGGCCAGCCCTCGACGAAGAACCAGTCCAGATACGGCGAGTGCGGGCCGTGTTCCAGGATGTCGTTGAACTGGAAGAATCCACGGCTGGCGTGGTTGAACACGCCGTCCAGCACCACCTTGATCTCGCGGGCGTGGCAGGCGTCCAGCAATTCCCGCAGCGCATCGTTGCCGCCCAACAGTGGGTCGACTTTGTAGTAATCGTGAGTGTGGTAGCGATGGTTGGAGGCCGACTGGAATACCGGTGTGAAGTAGATCGCGTTGCAGCCGAGTTCCACAATATGGTCAAGGTGTTCGACCACACCCAGCAGGTCGCCGCCTTTGTAGCCTTCGATCTCAGGCGGGCTATCCCAGTCTTGCAGGTTGTTTGGCTTTGGCACGCGGGAGCTGATCGCAAAGCGGTCGGGGAAAATCTGGTAGAACACGGCGTGGTGAACCCATTCGGGCGTTTCTATCTGCACAGCTGCACCTCTTGCTGACACAATTCCTGTTGCTATGATAGCAGGAAAAGTGCCATTTGGCAGGTGCAGAACAACGCCGCGCCCCTGCCCGCGCACCTAGACGGTGGTATCCGGCGCTCCCGCGAACAGGCCGGCGATACGCACGCCGATGGGAAAGTATTGCGCGCTCAACATCTCGTCAGAACTGAGCAGCTGGGTCGCCGTGTAATCGCTAAGCGCCTCGTCCGGCGCGCGGCAGACCAACACATCGCGGGTTTGTGGGCGGACGATCCAGTACTCTGGCACGCCAGCGCGGGCGTATGCCCGGCGCTTGAGGTCAGTATCCTGCTCGGGGTTGCCGGGCGAGAGCACCTCGGCGATCAGGTCGGGCACGCCGCGAATACGCCGGTCGGCAATAATGCTGGCGTTATCGTGGCGCACCAGCACGAAATCGGGCTGTACGGGGTCGCACCCAGGCATCAGCAGGCCAACCGGCGCAATTGCGGAGAAAGCCAGCCCTTGTTGTTCGAGCGGAATGGCAATGTACAGCAGCAGGCGTGTGATGATCCACTGGTGGAAGAAGCTTGGTGCGGTGGTCACGTACAATACTCCATCAATAATCTCGTAGCGGCTGCCGTCGTCGGCAAGCTCCCGCTCCCAGCGCGCATAGTCCCACTCGGCATCGAGCGAACGGAGCGTGATTGTCGGTTGTGCAAGCGTATTGATCATCGCCATGCTCCCTATAGAGAACAAAGAACAAAGAAACACAGAACAGTAGTGCTCCGCCGCATTTCAAAAGCATGTCCGCTTTGTTCTTTGTTCTTTGTTTATTTGATCTCCCTATTAGTTTGGGGCTATCTATGTCCATGATAGCGCGGCGAGCCTGGCTGCGTCAAGGCGTGCAACCTTTCCCGGCGGCCGCGCGGCTGAAGCCGCTGGCGGGCTGAACAGCATTGTAGCCCGCAGCTCACTCCAGCCACACCGCCTGGTAATCCTGTCCCACCACCAGCACGATCTGAGCGCTCACCCCTTCGGCTGGTTGCACCTGCACGATGCCCGGCGGCAGGCCCAGCGCATCGGCCAGGCGCTGGGCGACTTCGGGCTGGTCGCCGTGGTCGATGATTTGAGTCGCGGGCGAAACACTGGCTGCGGTCTCGGGGGTGGCCAGTGTGAAGCCCTGGGCGCGCAGCTTCTCGGTCAGCTTGGTGGCCAGTCCCTCCACCCCAGCGGCGTTGACGACTTTCACCAGCACGGGGGCCGCCGCTGGTGGGGCGGTGCCGCTTGGCTGGGCAAGCTGCGGGCCGGCCTGCCAGCGCGCCAGCAGCATTTCCAGGTCGGCCTGATTCCAGTACAGATCAGATCCACTCAACGTGGCTTCGACATCGTTTGGGTTGATGCTCAACTGCACGATTCGTTCAGCGTTCAGCTCGCGGGCTAACCCAGCCATGCGCGCGATCGCCTGAGGATCGCCGAGTGGCAGTGTGGTGCGAACGTTCGTAGCCAGCACATCGGCCCAGCTGTTCAGCGCACCGGCATTTTCCAGCAGCCCGCGTGATTTCACCTGGGCCAGCAGTGCCCGCAACACCTGCTGCTGGCGCTTGGCGCGGCCAAAATCGTCGCTAGAGTGGCGCGAGCGCGCGTACTTGAGCGCCGTCGCGCCGTCCATCACCTGAAGTCCCGCCGGAATGTAAATACGCTCGACGCCATAGTCCTCGGTTGGGTACTCGGCGTCGAGCAAGGTGCGCTCGACATCTATCACCACGCCGCCAATCGCATCGACCAGCCCGGCAAAGCCGGCGAAATCAACCTGGGCGACATAATCAATCTTCAGGCCTAGAAACTGCTCGACGGTCTCGGCTGCCAATGCGCCGCCGCCTGCATCGGGGTCGGTGCCGGGGCCGTACAAATCGGCGGCGTAGTTATAGCCGTTGGTGAAAGCCGTGTTGATCTTGGCCTGGCCGAAATTCGGTATGGTCACGACGCTGTCGCGTGGAATCGAGAGCATGGCCGCCCACTGCTGCTGCGGGTCGACACGAACCACAATCAGCGTGTCGCTGCGCACGCTTTCGTCGGGGTTTGGCCGCTTATCGACGCCAACCAGCAGCAGATTGAAGGGCGCGTCGAGCGATCCGCCTGCCGCTGGCAGCGTGCCGTCGCCAGCAATCTGAGCGCTCGCCGCTGCTGCCTGGCGGCGCGGATCATCCTGCTGGATTGTGCCAACTGTGGACTGGAAACGCCACGCTAGGCCGCCGAGCAGGAGCACAGCCAGCAGGCCAGCAGCGCCAAGCAGCGCCCGCAGCGGCAGGCGTGGGCGGCGCGCCGAGCGTTTGGCGGCAATCCGTTCGCGGGCTGAACGGCCAGGGTGTGGGGCGCGTCGTTGTGCTGGCAAGGGCTGGTCTCCTCGATCGGCTAGCTTTGGCGCGCGATTATAGCAGCCACGCGCGGTACAATCAAGGCGGGCGCCCAATCCATCACGCGACCGTGTCGGACGCGCAGAACGCTACGGCGCACCCAGGGCTATCGGCGCGCTTGCATAATTCGGCTAGAATGACAGCGCCTGCTCCGCAATCTGCAAGCTGTAACCGAGAAGAGGTCTTGATGATCAACCAGGAATCGCTGGATGCAGTCGCCGCTGGGCGGCTTGACGCCCACTTTCTTCGGCCTAGCTATGATGCCTACAGCTTTGCGCAAATTCCAAATACGGTCGCCTCGCTGTTGACAGGTGAGCCGTACCAAGGGGTGCCCTTTGGCCCACGCCAGGATTTGATCAGCCAGTACGATACAGTCATCCTGCTATTCATCGATTCATTCGGCTGGCGGTTCTTTGAGCAATACGCCGACCGCTCGCCGTTTCTCCAGCGGATCGTGCGCGACGGGCTGGCCAGCAAGCTGACGGCGCAGTTCCCCTCGACCACGGCGGTGCATGTGACCACCATCCACAGCGGCCTGCCGCTCAGCCAGCACGGTGTGTGCGAGTGGTACCACTACGAGCCGCAGCTCGACGCCGTGATTGCGCCGCTGCTGTTCTCGTTCGCCGGCGATGAGCGCGAGACGCTCAAGCACAGTGGGATTGCGCCCGCTGACCTCTACCCAACGCCATCACTGTATGGGCGGCTGGCCGCGCACGCGGTGCCATCGTTCGTGCTGCACAACAGCAAGATCGCCGGCTCGACGTTTTCGACCTGGGCTACCCGCGCTGCGCAGACCGTCCCGTACAACACGCTGCCCGAGGCGCTGACCACGCTGGCGCAGTTGGTCGGGCGTAACGCCGGCCCGGCCTACTACTTTCTGTACTGGGAGGCGATTGATTCGACCTGCCATGTTCACGGCCCCGATTCGGCCCAAGCCCAGGCCGAAATCGAGCTGTTTCTACTGGCTATGGAGCATATTCTTCATCCGCAGCTGGCCCGCCAGCCCGGACGCACACTGCTGCTGCTTTCCGCCGACCACGGCCATACCGCGATCGACCCGGCCACCACGGTGTATTTGAATCATTCCCTACCCGCGCTCGCGCAGCACATTCGGCGCAGCCGCGACGGCAGGCTGCTGGTGCCAGCGGGATCCTCGCGGGATATGTTTCTGCACATCAAGCCGGGCCAGGTCGAAGAGGCCCAGTCCTTGCTGCTGCACCACTTGGCGGGCCGCGCCGATGTCCGGCGTGTGGCCGAGATGCTGGCCCAGGGCTTCTTCGGCCCGCTCCCAGCTTCGGAGCGGTTGCTAGGCCGAATTGGCGATCTGGTGATTCTGCCCTATGCGAATGAAACCGTGTGGTGGTACGAACGCGACCGCTTCGATGTGCATTTCCGTGGCATGCACGGCGGCTTGACACCCAACGAGATGGAGACGCTGTTGCTGGCGCTGCCATACGGCTAGGCATTGCAGCGTCGGGACGGGATTTAAGCCCGCCCCGACGCTGTAATCGGCAATCGGCTAATCAGGGGGTGGCGTCGCGCCACTGGCCAGGGCGTAAGTTGCCAAGTGACCAGGGGCCAATGCTGGCGCGGATGAGCCGCAACGTCGGCAGGCCGACAGCGGCGGTCATGCGGCGCACCTGGCGGTTGCGGCCCTCGCGCAGGGTTAGTGCGAGCCACGCGGTGGGAATGCTTTTGCGTTCGCGGATGGGCGGCGTGCGTGGCCACAGCACCTGCGGCTCGTCGATCTGCTGGGCCTCCGCTGGGCGTGTGAGGCCATCCTTGAGCCGCACGCCGCGCTGTATCTCTGCCAGCGCCGCTGCGCTCGGCGCGCCCTCGACCTGCACCCAGTACGTTTTGGGCAGCTTGTGCTGCGGGTCGGCGATGCGCTGCTGGAGCCGCCCGTCGTCGGTCAGCGCCAACAGCCCCTCGCTATCGTGATCGAGCCGGCCCGCTGCGTAAACGCCCGGCACGTCGATATAATCGGCTAGGGTTGGTCGGCGCTCGGGGTCGGTGAACTGGCAGAGCACCAAATAGGGTTTGTTGAACAGAATCAGCCGCGACATGGCGTAATTATACCCGAGCGCAAGGTTCACCCCAATAGCCCGGCGCTTCAGCGCCGGGACGCTTCAGCGCTGGGACGCTTCAGCGCCGGGAAGGGGCGGAATCCGCACAAGAACAGACTGTGGTATGCTTACCATAGAGCGAGTTGCTGCACCCACAGGAGCTAGACCCATGAAGGTTCTCCACGGACAGATTCATCAGAGTAAAGTCGACCTGCTGGACGCGGTTAGCCCGCAGGAGGGCGCGCACGTCCTTGTGTTGGTGCTTGAGGGCGAGTTGGAGCGCGCCGCCGCCCGCAGCGCCCGTGTGGTGGCAGGCAGTCCCGCGGCACCAGCGCCGGTTCAAGAGCAGGCTGAGAGCCAGTCGCCGCGCACCGTCGCCGATCTGATGACCGCAGAGCTTGTCACGGTCAACCCGCGCCTGCCCGTGACCGAGGCCATGCATCTGATGGCCGCGCAGGGTGTCACCAGCTTATTGGTCGAGCCGGGCGCGGCGGGCGACTGGGGCATCATGACCATGCGCGATGTGCTGGGGCGGATCGTGCGGGCCAACCGCGCCGCCGAACTGGTCGCTGCTGGCGAAATGGCCTCGCGCCCGCTGATCACGGTAAGCCCCGATACCGACATCCAGGCTTGCAGCGCACTCATGCTCGACCGCAAGATTCGTCGCGTGGTCGTGGCCGAGAATGGCAGGCCGCTCGGCATCGTGAGCGACACCGACATCTTTCGGGCGGTCGAGCAGCATGGCTGGGGCGGGCCGCAGTAGGGCGATGTTTGGGGCGCGTCTACGCATTTCGGGGTTTGGGGCGCGGCCCGCAAGAAATCCCCTCCACCGTACATATCCAGTGGGGTTGCGCGAGGCGCACGATGCGCGACACCGACCCGGCCTGCGCCGGGTCTTTCTATAGCGGCGGGCAGAAAGGCTGATGCGTTCTCTATGCATAGCAACCGCATTGGAGCGCGATCCGGTTCCTGAACCCTAGCCCCTAGACCCTGACCCCTGCTATATATTCAGGAGCGAGCGACGTTCATGTCAAATCAGGACTACTACACGGTTCTCGGTGTGAGCCGCACCGCCAGCGAGGCCGAGATAAAGAAAGCTTACCGGCGGCTTGCGCGCCAATATCACCCGGATATCAACCCCGGTGATCAGGAGGCCGAGCGCAAGTTCAAGGAGACCACCGAGGCCTACGAGGTGCTGTCTGATCCGGAAAAGAAAGCTCAATACGATCAGTTTGGCCGGGTTGGCGGGCCGTCTGGTGCGGGCGGCGCGAGCGGCAATGTGGATTTCTCCGATTTATTCGAGTCGATCTTTGGCGGCCCTGGCACGGGCGGGCGCAGGGCTGCGCCAGGTGCCGAGTTTCGCGCCAATGGCCAAGATGCCGAACATGCCGCCGATATTACGCTGGAAGAAGCCTTTCACGGCTCGACCCGCGCATTTAGCTTCCAAAACCCAAATGGGCAGCCACGCCGGATCGACGTGAAAATTCCACCAGGGGCCGATACCGGCACGCGGGTGCGCGTAGCTGGCGAGGGCGGGCCAGGCATGGGCGGCGGGCGGCGCGGCGATCTGTTTATCGTCGTCAGGGTGCTGCCCCACGAGCGCTACGAGCGCAATGGCGACGGTCTAACCGTGCATGCGCCGATCGACCTGTACACGCTGGTGCTCGGCGGCGAGGCGCGCGTGCCGTTACTCGGCGGCAAGAACCTGACGTTGAAGATACAGGCAGGCTCGCCCAACGGCCAAAAGATTCGCATCAGCGGCCAGGGCATGCCGCGCCTGCGCGCCCCCGAGGCCCGCGGCGACCTGTATGTGCTGCTAGATGTCCAGCTGCCGACAAGCCTGAGCGACCGCGAGCGCACGCTGTTCGCGGAACTGCGCGACCTGCGCACGGAGTAGCTCCCGCATACTTCTGGTTCGCAGCAACTGGCCAAAGGCGCAGCGGCGAGAAAACTTTCTCGCCGCTGTCTTCCTTCTCTGCGGTGAATGGTGTTTACCGCCGCATAAGCCGCTTGAGCCGCCCTGTGATCGCGGCGGCCTCGGGCAGGCGGATGAGCGACGCCAGGCCGAAGTACAGCCCGCCGCACCCCAGCAGCGCCGCGCCGGTCCAGGCTGCAAGCGCCACAAAGTCAACTGGCCAGGTATAGCTGCCCTCGGCGGTGATTGCCGGCACAATGCCAGTGGAGGCGGCGCGCAATCCCAGCAGCGCCGCCGCGAAGCACGCAGTTACCAGCAGCATGCTCCAGAACGCGCGGCCAAGTCCGGCCAGCGTGCCCCAGCGCCGCCACAGGATCAGCACCAATGCCAGTGTCTCACATGTGGCGGCGATGCTAAAGGCCAGTCCAATCCCGCCAAGACCCAGCCCTTGCCCAACGAACAGATTCGCCAACATAATATTCAGCGCGACGGTCAGCATGCCTGCGATCACCGGGGTCAGCGTATCCTGCATAGCATAGAACGCCCGCACAATGATCTCGGCGGCGGCGAACGCAGTCAGGCCGATCGCGTAAGTCTGCAACGCCGCCGCAGTCAGCGCGGTCGAGTCTGCCGTGAAATTCAAGCGCTCAAACAGCAGGCGTACTACTGGCACCGCCAGCACGCCAAGAATCACCGAGGCTGGCAGTGCGAGAAAAACCACGCTGCGCACCGCGTCGATAGTGATCTGCCGAAAGCTAGCTTGGTCGCCACTGCCATGGGCGCGGGCCAAGCGCGGGAAAATGACTGTGCCCAGGCTGAGCGCCAACAGACCGTGTGGCAGCAGCATCAGCTGGAGCGCGATCGCATTGGCCCGTACCGCCCCATCGCCAGCCACGCTGGCCGCGATGCCCGACGAGACCAGCAATCCCAACTGCCAGGCCGATTGGCCAAATACGCGCGGAGCCATCAGCCAGCCCACCCGCGACAGGCCGGGCGTGCGCAAGTTGAAGTTGGCTCGGTAGCGGTAGCCCAGCCTAACCAGCGTGGGGATTTGCACTGCCAAGAAAAGCGCTGCACCGCCGATCACGCCCAGCACGAGGCCATGGACACCCAGCCAGGGCGCGAGGAGCAGCGCGCCCAGAATAATCCCGATATTATACAAATTCGAGCCAAGCGCTGGCAAGGAAAAGCGGTCGAACGACTCCAACGTAGCTTTGGCCAACCCGCCCATGCCAAGCAGCACCGGCTGGATGAGCATCAGCCGCAGCAGATCGACTGTCAGCGCGTGTTTCTCCGGCGCGAAACTTCGCCAGATCAGCCCGACCAAAAAATCGGCCTGCCAGGCCACCAGCGCTGCCAACAGCACCATAACTATCAGCGCCGTATTGAGCACGCCATTGGCCAGCCGCCAGGCCGCATCGGGCTGCTCTTCGCCTAGCAGGCCATTGAATACCGGGATGAAGGCCGAGCCAAGCGCCCCGCCCATAATCACAAGATACAAAAAATCGGGAATCTGAAACGCAGCCTGGTAGGCATCGGCCTGCCAGGAGGTGCCGAACTGCGCAGTGATGATGATATCGCGGACGATGCCGAGCACCCGGCTGAGCGTGTAGCCGACCGCCACGACCAGTGTGCTGATCACCGCAGCGCGGCGTCCGGGGGCAGCTAGTGGGGAAGGGTTCGAGGGAGCCATTTGCGCGGGAGAATGCTTTCTGCTATAATCAGCGCTTGGCGTGATACGCCAGTATTGTTATTTTGGCACCAATTTGTATCGGCGCTCATTATAGAGGAGGATCGTCACTTTGGCGAATACGAAGTCAGCTCAGAAGCGCATTCGATCCGGCGAGAAGAAGCGCGTTCGCAATCAAGCTTACCGCTCACAGGTCAAGACCGCCATCAAAAAGGCCGAGCAGACCATCACTAGCGGCACCGCCAACGACGACGCTGTGCGCGCCGCGATCAGCCTGCTCGACAAGGCTGCGGTCAAGGGCATTATTCACAAGAACAACGCCGCCCGCCGCAAGTCGCGCCTGGTCGCCAAGGTGATCAAGTCCAAAACCGCTGCTGCGTAGGTGCTCGTCGTGGGGGGTTTGGTGGGGGGGGGGGGGGGGGGGGCCCGCCGGAGAAACCACCAAGGGGCACAGCGGG
>JACMIM010000686.1 GCA_014381165.1 Roseiflexaceae bacterium | reverse complement strand
CGCGCGATAGGCGGCCCAGTCAACTTCGACGTGATCCGAATTCATAGCGCCTAATTCTATCTATGTTATTGCCGACCAACTGTCAGTCCGGCCAGCGTGAGGGGGCATTCGCTTTCAGGATTATTAGTAATTACTTAGAGCTGGCTTGGCGGGGCAAAGCCCCGGCAAAAAGAAATCTTTGGGGCCGTAGTCCCCAAATCCCCGCAAGCGCGGCCTCCCCTGAGTAGTTACGTAGTTATAATTATTATACGCGCTGAGAGTACACTACACAAATGCATATAAGCTATAGCTATCATAGCCACAGGGCATAGACCGTTGCGCAAATGCAAAATGCTGTTCGTCCGTAACCAAACTGCTGCTATTCCAGCGTAGCCCTATCTTATACTGGTAGATATCACACTATTTCTGGTACACCTATGAACTTCACAACCTCGCTCACACACATTGCTTCCATTCGTCACGACGATGAAGATGTCCAGCGCCGCGGGCGAAACGTCGTTGTGATTGCCGTCGGCATTGTTATATTCTCGTGTGTATTGGCTTTGGTCGGCTTGGTCTCCGGCTATGTGATCCAAGTGGTCGGTCTTGTCGTGGCCTGTGTGCTTGTACAAACAGCGGTTATTGTTATGGCCCGGCGCGGGTTTGTCAGTGCGGCCGCGCTGATTATGGTTGTTATGGCGATTGTTGGTGCGGCCGGGGCACAGTTAGTTTTGCCAGCCGTGACACTGCCCTTTCAGCTGATACTTCCGCTACTGATTGCTGGACTGACGCTGCGACCGCTTCAGGTGTGGCTGACGTATGGACTCGCCATGGTTGCACTCTTTGTGATGTGGCAGGTAGTATCTCAAAGTAGTAGTGCTGAGGCCAGGGAAATCTTTACGTCCGCAGGCGGCTTGTTAACGCTTTCAGCACTGATTGCCGCCCTGAACAGCGCCAGCACCCAGCGTGCGCTTGTGCGCGGGCAGCAGGCCCGCACCGATGCCGAAATCGCCGCCGACGCGCTACAAGCGCTTAATCTTGGGCTCGAAGCCCGTGTCGCCGAGCGTACCGCTGATCTGACTCATTCACTGGCTGCCCAGCAGCAGCAGGCCGCTGCGCTGCGGGCGTCGCTTTCCGCGCAGCAGCAGCTTGATGCGCTGGTTCTCGAGCTTTCACTGCCGATTATCCCCATCCGCCACGATACGCTTGTCGTGCCACTGGTTGGCGCGCTCGATGGCCTGCGTGCAACCCAGATGATCGCCCGTGTTCTGGAAGCGGTCGAGCAGCAGCGGGTGCGGCGCGTGCTGATCGATGTCACGGGTGTTGCCATCATCGACACCCAGGTTGCCGCTGTTCTCCTCAAGCTGGCGCTGTCGATGCGGCTGCTTGGCGCGCAGGCTACGCTTGTCGGCATGCGCCCGGAGGTTGCCCAGGCGCTGGTGGGCCTTGGCGTCGATCTACGTGACCTGAACACTGCTGCGACGCTCCAACAGGGCCTGGAGCGCCGCAGCTAGACCTGGTTCGAAGCAGCTAATGCCCAGCTGGGGCTGGCGGCGCATCGGCGGTGTTCGCGCGCGACTGCATTGCAGCACGGCCCGCCCACTTGCCCGGCCAGCCCGGCAGCAGCGCGCCAAGTGCTAGGGCCACCAGCGAGAAGTAGAACGTGACAGTGTAGGCGCGTTCAAAGCCGACGATCTGCTCCTGGCAGGCTCGGTCGATTCCCTCTCGAAGCTGTGCTTGAACCGCTGCCGGTGCGTTGGCGGCAGCAGCCGGAAGGTTATTCGCTGGGTCGACACCTGGTGTCTCGCACAGGCCAAAACCGGCACTCACAGCATCGCCTCCACCAAACTGCGCCGCCTGTTCCTGAAAATCGCGGGTCGCCTGCGAAATGCCGCTGGCCAGGATCGTCGCTAGCGCCGCCACACCAATCGCTTGCACCAGAAAGCGCGTACCATTGATCAGCGCCGACCCACGCGGCAACTGCTGCGGCGGCACATTGCTGAGCGCCGTGCTAAACGTGGTCTGGACGACCAGGCCAAGTGCCAGCCCACGCAGCGCAAACAGCCATAAAATATCTGAAACTGGCGTCAGCGCCTGAATCTGGGCCAGCTGCCAAGTGTTGATTGCAAGCAACCCAAAGCCAAGTATGACCAGAATACGCGGGCCAATTTTGTCATACAGAAAGCCAGCGATCGGCGTCGCAATGCCCGCTGTGATCGCCAGCGGCAGAATCAGATAGCCGGTTTCCAGTGCGCTGCGGCCGCGCAATGCCTGAAGATATACCGGCATCAGAAACTCGGCCCCAAACAGTGCCAGCACCGTCACATAGCCGAGCACAGTTGCCAGCGCGAACTGCGAGTTCTTGAACAGCCGCAGCTCCAGCAGCGGCTCCTTGGCCACAAACAGCTCGATTACAATAAAGGCGGCAAGCGCCACACTACCAACCACAAACCAGGTGATGACCTGACTCGCGCCCCAACCTAACTCGCCAGCCAACGTGGCTGCGTAGAGCAGCGAACCAAAGGCGACAATCGCCGTAATGATGCCGAGGGGATCGGCCTTCGCCTTGGTCTGCCGCAGCTCATCCTTGCGCAGAAAGCGTGAAGCGAGAATAAAGCCCAGGATACCGATTGGCACATTGATAAAGAAAATCCAGCGCCACAAATCGGCATCGACCAGCAGGCCACCTAGGATGGGGCCAAAGGCCGGCCCTGCCACCAGGGCGATGCCAAAGAAGCCCAGCGCGCGGCCTTGCTCACTGACTGGAAAGGCCCGGTAGAGCATAGGCGGGCCGAGCGGCTGGGCCAGCCCGCCACCAATGCCCTGAAGCGCACGCGCCACGATCAGCAGCCAGAAGCTTGGCGCGAGGCCGCACAGCAGCGAACTGATTGTGAATATCAGCAGGCCGCCAACATACACATTCTTGATGCCAAAACGGTCGGCGAGAAAGCCGGAAAGCGGCGTGGTAATGCCAAGCGCCAGCACGTAGATGCTGATCACCCACTGCACCTCGGTCAGCGTGATATTGTACTCACTGCGCAGCGTTTGCAGCGCGACATTGATCACCGTGCTGTCGAGGATGATCATGAAGATGCCGAAGATGACCGAAATCAGCACCTTCCACTTGTAGGCCAGGCCCGATTCGGGTGGCACGTCGGCTGCTTGCGGGGCGGGGAATACGCTCATCGCTCTATGCTCCTTGCTCGAAGTCCATTCATAACCAGTGCGACAAGCGCTGCGCTGAGCTCCTCGCGGGTGTACTGCTTGTTCTCGACGAAATCGTCATAATCGCCGCGGAACAGCCGCATCATCATACGGGCGGCGATCGCGGTCGCCACAGCTGGGTCGGCGTCGCCCTCGGCTTTGGCGCGCTCGATCAGCGCGCTGACCTGGGCGTGCATTTGGGCGTTCTGCTGCTGGTAGCGCGGGTGCTGGGTGATATTGTGCGGCAGCGCGCTCATGCCCTGCGATGGCGTGGCCATGCGCAACTCCAGCCCACGCCGCAGCCAGCATTCCAGCACGCCGATCGCAGGCTGACCAACGGTCGCCTCTGCCAGCAGCGCCTCACCACGCTGCATCAGGCGCACAACCACATGAACGGCCACATCCTCCTTGGATTCGAAATGCTGATACAGCGTGGCCTTTGAAATGCCAAGCTGCGCAGCCAAATTATCCATGCTCATCTCGGCATAGCCCTGCTGGCCGAGCAGCGCGTGCGCCGCCTCCAGAATGGCATCTTCGCGTACCTGGCGCTGGCGCTCTTTGATCGATGGTTGTGGCATAGGCGTAAACGCGCAAGTTCTCGTAGAAAACTAATTGGTACTTACCCTATACGGATCAGTACACTTTGTCAACCCCTGCCCGGCGGCTGAAGCGGCGGGCTG
>JACMIM010000685.1 GCA_014381165.1 Roseiflexaceae bacterium | reverse complement strand
GGATAGCAATCCGTAGCAGAAAGCGCTGAATGTGCGGCGGCTGGCGCTGGAGGATTTCGTCGTGTACGTAGTCGAGCAGAAAGCGATGACTGCCAACGAAGGTTTGCACAAAGGCGCTGCGGTCGGTCTGGTGGCGAAGCACCAGTGCGGAAAGGTGGAGGCCAGCGGCCCAGCCCTCGGTGCGCTGCGCCAGCTGCCGCACCTCTTGGTCGCCAAGGTCGTCATCAAGGGCACGGGCGAACAGGTCGCGCGCCTCGTCAGGCGTAAAGCGGAGATCGTCCGTGCGGAGCTCGGCCAGGAACGCCTGCACCCGCCAGCGGGCCAGGGGCAGGTCGGGGTCGACCCGGGTGGCAAGCACAAGGCGTACCTGCTGCGGCAACTGCTCCACGAGCGTAGTCATCGCTTCGTGCAGGGTGGGGTCGTCAATAACGTGGTAGTCATCGAAGACGATCGTCGTAGGCGTGCCAATCGTTGCGGCGGCGAGGTCGTCGAGCAGCACGGCGAGGACAGATGACAACGGCGGCGGCTCGGGGCCACGCAGCAGTGCGAGCGCGGCAGCGCCCACGGTCGGGATCTGGCACTGGATTGCCGCACTCAGCGTGATCCAGAAGCGGGCAGGGTGATTATCGGTCTCGTCAAGCGAGACCCAGATGACCGGGTGGCGCTGGCGGCTAGCCCACATGGTAAGCAGGCTTGTCTTGCCCCAGCCGGCGGCGGCAGAAAGCAGGGTCAGCCGGTACTGCTGCGCGTCCTCCAAGCCGCGCAGCAGTCGGTCGCGAACCACGAGGGTCGTGGCGAGGTGGGGCGGGACAAACTTGCTCATGCGTGATTGCCCGTGAGGGTGCAGTCGATGGCCGAGAGACGTTTACGGGAAGAGCAGGGATCGCGCAGCATGTGATGCGCTGCGATCACCATATCTTCCGCAAGATACAGCAGCACGTTCATGTGACGCGCTTCGACATTATATACCCAACATCGCTCAGGCTGATTGCGAGTATTACGTGGAGACCAGTTCCAAACGAGAACCGCACAGCCTGAGGGCAGGGGGGTGCGCTGGTTTCGAAGGGTTCAGCGCCATGGTTCGCCCTCCAGCTTGGCGTGGATGTGCCGTCACTAACCCCCGAAAACAAGCGGGCGAAACCGATTCCCTTCGTTGACGATACCCTCGGCGGCTCCTGATTTATGAGGAGTACAAGGGCGACTTTGCTGAGGCGCGTCGGGCTGCCGATGTTACCCTGCGGCAAGCTCAGAATCCAGCAGCGTCGAGATTTGCTGGCCTGCGGCATCGCATGACCGCTCTAGGACGAGTCGGCGGGCCGCAGCAGCGTGCCGTCGATAACCCACTGCGTCTGCCCAGGGCGCTGAGCTACACCTCCCTAGCCTTAGTTTCGTGATACCATATCACCGATTCGATGACAGATTTCACAATAGCCCGCGCGTGCTACACGGCTGTGTGTTGTGCAATTGATGATCATCGGCATTGCCCCACTATACGCTGGCTAACCGCAGTTAGCCGCACTTTCTTTTTAGAAAGGCCGTCGTGACCATACATCTATGTGTGGCTAACAGTACATCACGGCCTCGCTCCCAAAAGGGGGCACCTAAAAAATAGCCTTCGATTTGGAACAGAAATCGGAGGCTCTTTTTGCAGATGACGTGTGTGGTAGTGCGGCTAACTTCGGTTAGCGGGGGTTTGAAGGCAAGTTTTTTGGGCACAGTAGGTGCGACTCAGTTCAGCTTCACGACCTGATGCCTTGATGGAGCTGGGCCTTCGCCCAGGTGATGGGTGGCGCAGGCGGTGGGAGTGCTGGGGGTGGTATGTCGCTGACGGGCCGGGACGGCTTGCTTTTTTTCTGGTACGGTTTGGGCGGGAAGACGACCCGTTGCTGGGCGGGGGTAAGCTGCGCCCGCACCACCGTGAAGAAGATGCCGCCGCGCGTGCGCCGCCGCGAGCCGTCGGGGACAAGCATCCCACCCGCCGCCGCGATGCGCTGGGCCTGCCCAGAACGGCCATCCAGCGATCGCTTAGACTGCCCAAACTGGATTAATACCCTATTGGTGCACTCCTGAGGCATCCGTTTCTCGATTTGGTGCGTCAGGCAGAGTAGAGCCTGAACAGGTTCACGTTGAGCGTACAGCGTACGACGGCGTACGCATATTCAAGGAGGAAGACCCCATGCAGTGGAACCCTCGACGACCAATCGTCGTGGCCATCATGTCCATTGGACTACTGGTGAGCTCGCTGTCGGTTGTGGACGCCTCACACGACCGAAACCGGCCAAGTCGCGCAGTATCGTATATCAACCCCGACACGGGTTTGGCAACTCGTGGCGCGATCGGGATCAGAATGCCACGAAGGTGGATGGCCCGGCAACCTATGAGTCCAAGGGTGTTGGTTTTATTAGCGCATGCCCGGACCCTGATGGTGCCGGTGCGAAGATCGCCATTTTGAGCGCTGACAAGAAGCGTTGTTTCCAGAGCGGCTACCAGGAGAAGGGGATTGCGGGTGACCAGGAGTTTCACGCGCGGCTGAATAACGACAGCGCGCCAGGCATGCAGACGGTGGTTTGGTGCTACGACGCGAACCGTAATGGCTGTTCGGACGAGTACATTAAGGACACAATCACCATTACCTGGACCCAGTAGGCAACCACTAGTCTCTGCCCTACGGCAGGAATGACGAACAGGCGCGCCCCCCATACATATCGAGGGAGCGCCTGTTCGTCGCGTTCCGGCTTCTGGTCGAAGCTGCTGACCCGAACGTAGCCGATACGTTCACTGTTTATCGGCTCCTCCGTCTGCTGTGCGCAAGGAGTTGCGCCCTCATCATCGCATCAGTCAAGAAATCCCGAGAACCCTCGTTGTTCGCTGTAGGAGTATGCTGCGCATGTGTTGCAGCGCTTGTTTGCGCATTGCCGCCTGGGGTATGGGCTAGAAGATGGCGATCACCAAGCTTTTGCGCGCCGCTTCAACGAACTCTTTTGTGACCGTCTGAAGCTGATTGATTGCACAAACGGTACGGTAGGCTTTTTGCTCCGATTCGCCGCGTCATATGCAATGCGTCAGGATCGCAAGGCAGATCCGAATGAGCGACAAGAGGTGGGCCTGTGAACCAAGCGCCGATAGTCCCTGACCTTCAGGAGGTGGTTGTTGCCCTCCAAGCACGGCTCGCGGCCACCGAACAGGCATTGGCGGCCGAACAGGCGCATTCTTGACAGGTTACAATAACACTACGCTTCCAGACAAGAAGTGGCATTACGCAGCGCCTCGAACGGAGCAACGGTCACCAGGCCTTCGACTGCGGCGGCCAACTTCTCGTCGAGTGTGATCAAGGCGTCAGCTTGCAGCTGGGTCAGCGCAACATACTCGGCGTC
>JACMIM010000684.1 GCA_014381165.1 Roseiflexaceae bacterium | reverse complement strand
GCAGCGGCGGCCCTCGCCCTCGGGCAGGCGCTCGGTTGCGCCGAGGGCTACTGGGCGCAGCGCCGTGCCACACTCGATGCAAAACGCTCCGTCTGCTGGACTTTCGGTGTCACACGAAGGACAGCGCATATTTCACCTCACTGGCGCTACTCGCGCTCTTCCCGCCGTTGTAGCCGCTCGACCGCCTGCTCCTGCACCCACAGCGGTGGCACACCATACAGGGCACGCTCGGCATCGCGAACCTTCGGATCGATTCGCCCAAGCGTCCAGCGGCCTTGCTCGCGGACGAATTGCGTGCCAAAGCGTTGTGGTTTGCCACGCTGAATGAGCGCCCGATCCCAAGCTGCGGCGATGATCGACCAGGCACGATGGCTGCCGAGATCGACCGAGCGGCGCGCAAACGAGCGCGCCAGCTCGAAGTGCGAAACGTCATCGCCATACAGCATCACCAGTGCAGCGTGGTAATGATCTATCGATGTGTCGATATAGCCTTGATTGTACAGCTCCAGTACACGGGTGCGGCGTTTTCGCCCGCGCGTGCGGCGGTCGTCGCTATCGCTGTCGGCATCGTTGAGCTGTTCCTCAGCGAGGCGCGCTAGTTCTTTACTTGGCTCTTCGAGTTCAGATGGCTCCACACGATCTTCCCGGTTTTTGTAGAAATGGCGTACCATTATTATAGCACGCCTGTTGTATAACGCATACACAGCGCAGTTACGCGCCGCGATATGGCATCTCACGAAACACTCATCCTAGGGAAACAAGCATACGGCATAATTGAGATAGGAGTTACGCAGTTGCCCAAGCGGTTTCAGTTCGCCTGCGGCGGGCAAGGAAATAATGAATAACTGTTTCGTTGTTTGGTGCAAGGCACCAAACAGCGCAGCAAAAGATAGATTTCCCAGGCTGCCGCAGGCTGTTGTCGCCAATTGCGTAAGTCCTATGAGAAGTGCGGAAGAACACATGGATAACAGGAGAGCGACTATGAACTACCTACAGCGCTACTTGGTAGATGAGTTCGTCGAGGACTATCAGGAGGGATTGCTTTCGCGGCGGCAGGCGCTCCAACGTATCGCCGGTATCACGGGGGTGGCGCTTGCCACACAATTGCTGGCGGCGTGCGGCCAGCCGACCAGTACACAGCCGGTGGGCGAACCCACTGCGCCCGGCGCAACCGCCGATGGCGACCCTACTGCGGCGAGCGCACCTTCAACCACCAGCGTGCTGGCCGACGACGCGGAGATCAGCGCCGCAATGACACAAATCCCTGGCGATGGCGGTCAGGTACTAGCCTATCTCGCGCGGCCCACTGCCGAGGGGGCTTACCCGATCGTGCTGGTATGCCACGAGAACCGCGGCCTGACCCCGCATATCGAGGATGTGGCGCGGCGTATAGCCAAGGCTGGTTATGTTGGCGTAGCGGTGGATTTGCTATGGCGCGAGGGCGGCACGGCTCAAGTCGCCGACGCCGATGGTATTCCCGGCCTGCTCAGCGGTGCCCCGCCTGAACGCCATGTTCAAGATTTTCAAACTGCCCTGGAGTATGTGAAAGGCCAGCCGTTCGCTCAGGCTGATCGCGTCGGCATGGTTGGCTTCTGCTTTGGCGGCGGCGTGACGTGGCTTGTCGCCGCAGGGGTTCCCGAACTGCGCGCCGCCGTGCCATTTTACGGGCCGCCTGTTCCAACAGGCGAGGTACCAAAGATCAATGCTGCGGTGCTGGCAATCTACGCCGAGCGCGATAGCCGCATCAACCAAACCATTCCCGAGATCGAGGCCGCCATGCAACAGAACAGCAAGACTTACCGCAAAAGCATCTACCCAGGCGTCGATCACGCATTCCACAACGATACCGGCCAGCGCTACAGTGCCGAGGCCGCACAAGCCGCGTGGGGTGAAGCGCTGGCCTGGTTCGAGCAGTATCTGAAGGCCTAACACTCGTCTATTTTAGCCACAACTGGGCGCGCTATCTACCGCTCACGCGATCGTGCCGAACATGGTGCCCTGCTGTGTCTTGCGGAGAAAATGATTCAGCCGTTGGGCGAATACCGTGGGTTGTGCCCGAACCTCCTCAATGTAGCCAATGCGAATGCGTTGGTACAGCGCTGGAAACTGTTGAAAATGCTTCCAGGTTTGGGGGTCGGCCTGGAGCGCAGCCAGAATATCATCTGAAATGCTGAAGGCCTCCACCGACAGGTCGGGGAGCACCGCACGGCCTGCGTCGGTCATGCGATCCTCGGCGATCAGGCGTCGGGCACGCTCTTTATTGAGTTCAGTCCAGTGGCTACGCGGGCGTCGCGGGGTAAAGCGTTGGGCCAATCGCTCCGCATCCATACGCTTGGCGATGCCGTCGATCCAGCCAAAACATAGGGCCTCCTCGACGGCGTGCAAGTACGCAACGCTCGGCTTTTCTGCGTCCGGTTTATAGCTGATAAGCCAGATCGCTTGCATGGTCGCGTGATGCTCGGCGAGCCACTGCCGCCACTCCGCACGGTCAGCAACATACAGAATTGGCGTGATCTCAAGCGGTGCCATCGAAGCGCCCCTTTTCTTTCGCTCAAAGAGCGAGGACACAACCTGAACACAAACCAACCGGTTGGTTGACATTACGCAGAAACATGTATTGTTTGTCAAGCCCTTATAGCCAGATCAGATCAATGTCGTTCAACGCACCCATCGTGGAAGCGCGATCTATCGCGCCCTGCAATGTTTGCGTTGCATGAGCGTGTCCAATTACCTGATCGCTCTATCATAGCAATCCGCGTTCTCGCATACCGTCTCATGCCGTGACCCCCAGCGCCGCGCGGCTGAAGTCGCTGGCTGGGTAGACGAAGCCCGCCTGCGCGGGCTGCAACGATGTTCAGCTTCCTGCAACGCTCGCTACTGGAACGCGGGTTGGTATTAGAGCCGTTCGGGGGCGACGTAACCCGGCTGTAAACTTCTCCCAGGCCGTTCAGTCCTCCAGCTGGAACTGGCCATTCTTGTAGAATAGCTCGCCGTCGATCAGTACCTCGCTGTCCAGCCGCATGTCGCAGATCAAATCCCAGTGGACACTGGATTTGTTCAGGCTGCCGGTTTCAGGATAGCCGTTGCCGACCGCCATGTGGATGGTACCGCCGATCTTTTCATCAAATAAGATGCTTTTGGTGAAGCGTGTGATGCCATAGTTCGCGCCAAATGCGAACTCGCCAAGCACGCGCGCGCCGGGGTCGCTGTCGAGCTGGCTGATCAGGTACTGCTCGTTTTTACTGGCGCTCGCGCGCACGACCACGCCATCTTTGAATTCCAGCTCGACGCCTTCGACTTCGCGCCCAGCGCGAATGGCTGGGTAGCCGAAGCGCACCCAGCCGTTAACTGAATCCTCGACTGGGCCGGTGAAAATCTCGCCGCTGGGCATGTTGCGCCGCCCGTCGGAGTTGATAAAGCTGCGCCCCGCGATCGACAGCGTAAGATCGATGTGTGGCCCGCGCACCTGTACCTGCTGCTTGCCAGCCAGCCAATCGACTAGGCGCTGTTGGCTGGCGCGCACCTCCAGCCACTTGGCGACTGGGTCGGGCTGGTCGCTGAACGTCGCAGCGTAGACAAAATCCTCATATTCGCGCAGGCTCATGTCGGCCTCCTGCGCATAGGCCGCGCATGGGTACTGGGTGACTGTCCAGCGCAATGCGCCCGATGCGCCGAGCTGCATGCGTTTGATGCCAGCCTCGCGCAGGGCATTTTGGCGCACGCGCTGCTTGGCCGGATCGGTGCTGCTCAACCCACGCGTGTTGGATGCGGCGCGAATATTGATCGTACAGTTAGCTTGCTCGCCACTTATGCTGGCCAGCGGCGAGGCCCAGGTCAACTGGCTTTGGTTGGCGTGGCGAAGAAAGGTTTCCTCCAGCTGATCATTCTCGAGCATAACTGTGGGTTGCCCGCCGGACTCGAGCACCTCGCGCAGCACCGCGTCGATCAGTGGTAACGCCGCCGTGTGCCCGTTGATAATTACCCACTCGCCTGGCTGCACGGCGACACAGTAGTTGACCAGCGTGGCGGCCAGTTTCTCGATTCGTGGATCGGCCATGTGTTGTGTACTCCATATGTTACTGGCGCGAGTACGAAGTATACAACGTTGGCGGGCTCGAAGCCACGCCAATGAGCCGCCGATGCGCGCGGGTTGAAACCCGCTGCTGCTATGCAAAACGCGCTGAAGCGCGTTGGACGCGGTTGAACGCGCTTCAGCACGTTTCGATGTAGCAGACGCCGGATGCATCCGGTGGCCGTGGTGGCGGCGCACATTACTCTACGCCAGCGCTTCCAGCAACATGTCGCCCTCTTCGGGCGAAAGCCGTCCATCGGCGATCATCTGGAGAATCGCGGCGCGCTCGGCCTCGGTGTTGCGCGGCGTGGCCAGCTTGACCGTTGCGCCAGTGGCCGGACTCGCGGG
>JACMIM010000683.1 GCA_014381165.1 Roseiflexaceae bacterium | reverse complement strand
GTTGTGGTGCCTTGCACCACAACACCAAATAAAAAAGATAGCATTTCCATGCTGCCGCAGGCTGAAGCCGCCAACTGCCTACGCCCTAACTTTATGAGGGGTTCGTCCCCTGAAGCTTCGCGCGCAGCTCGTCGGTCAGCGTGCGCAGCTTGGCATTGTTTTGTGCCACCAGCTCGATCAGCAGCAGCGCGGCCACCATCGCATCGGCGGAGCCACTGTAGCGACCAATTGTTATCTCGCCGGCCAGCGTGATACCGGCGACAAGTCCGCCGCGATCCTGCGCCACAATTTCGGCGATTCGCGCCGCCGGATCGGCAGCAAGCTCGATCTTCTGGCCGGTTGCAGCTTCCCAAGCTGCTAGCCCAGGCGGCAGCACTTCAGGCTGTGGCACCACCACCAACCCACGCAGCCGGTGCTGGCGCGCCAGGTGTTGGCCAAGCAGCAGCGCGATCTCCAACGGCGGCACCAGATCGCCGATGTTGGTCGTCACACCCAGCGCGCGCCCGTCTGCAGAAATTCCCACGCCCAGGTGTGAGTCGCTTTCCTTGACCAACTTGCGAATGCGCGGCATGGTCGCTTCAGAAGGGCTGGGCGTCTGCCGGTTGAACAGCGGGTCAGGCTCGCGATTAATCTCGACTGCGCGGGTCTGGGTGCCTTCACCAAGCACGGTCGGCACGATACCGCTGGTCGCGCCGTTCATCGGGTCGACGAACAGCGTCAGCGTGGCGCGGCGGATGAGGTCGATATCGACCTGGGCGCGGAGTGTTTCGATGTAGCCCGTGCGCAAATCAACACTGGTCGCCTCGCTGGTTGGCAACGGTTCAGGCGGAAAATAAGGCGCGGTCGGCTCACTGAGTGGTTGAACTTGGCCATCGAACGGGTTTTCGCCAGCCAACGGCACCAGCGCGTGCATGCCGTTAAACCAGTGCGGGCGGTTGCCAGCGCTGAACAGCAACGCGCAGTCGAAACGGCGGCGCTCCAGCGCCAGTTCGATCATCGGCGGCGTGGCCGGGGTGGGGCAGAACGAAACTGCGACGCCGTGCTGCTCGAGCACCCGGAAGGCGTAGCGCGCGAACTGGACACCCATAAAGCGCGTGTCGTGCGCCACCAAGCAACTCCAGCCGCGATTGCGCAGCAGCTCGCCCAGCTGCCGTGTGCGGCGGCGCACGCCTTCGAGCGAAAAATCGGCCGAGTAGACACCCTCCCAGCGGTGCCAGGTCAAACGCGGGCGCTGGCTCATAGCGTGCCTGCTACATCCCCTTTGCGGCGAAAAGCCTCGACCTGCGCGAGCATCAGCGCCTGGATTTCGAGCGCCCGCTCCATCGTCACCGCCTCAAAGCGCGTGGTCAGCGCTGGCTCGGTGTTCGAGGCTCGCACGATGCCCCAACCGTCACCAAAATCGACCCGCACGCCGTCGATCTCAATCACCGGGTGGTTGCCCACAAAGGCGTCGCGCACGAATGCGACCGCAGCAAACTTCAGCTCTTCGTCGAATGGAATTCGCCCCTCGGGCAGCGCTGGCCGCGCCGGAAAGTCGGCCAGAATATCGTCGAGCGACTGGCCGAGGTTAGCCAGCGCATGCAGCAAGTAGGCTGCGGCAAAGGTGCCATCGTCAAAGGTATGATAGCGAATCGCTGTCAGCACATGGCCGGAAAGCTCGCCTGCCAACGGTGCGCCCACCTCACGCATCATGGCCGATTGCTTGGGGTAGCCCGTGCCCGACAGCACTGCTTGCCCGCCAAAGGCCACAATCGCCTCGCTCAGCACGCTGCTGCACTTGGTGTCCACCACAATTGGCGCGCCGGGCTGGTCGCGTAGCACCGCCTTCGCCAGTGCAATCAGGTAGCGGTCGGCAAAAATCATCTGGCCATGGCCATCGACCACGCCCAGCCGGTCGCCATCGCCATCAAGCCCGATGCCAAGCAGTGCGCCGGTTTGTAGCACCTTGGCCTTCAAGTCTTTGACATTCGCCTCTTTGAGTGGGTCGGGGTGGTGATTTGGAAACGTGCCGTCTGGCTCGATGAACAGCGGCACAACCTCGCAGCCGATCGCCTCCAGTGTACGCTGGCCAATTGGCCCAGCTACACCATTGCCGCCGTCCAGCACCACACGCACGGGGCTAGGCAGCCGGAAATGCGCGACCACATCGGCCACGTAGGCATCTTCGACACTGATCTGCTCGTAACTGCCCGCGCCCTGCTCGAAAGTGCCGCTGTTGGCCAGCCGACCGATTTCCTGAATGGCTGCGCTGTCGAGTGGCTCGCCGCCATACGTCGGGTCGGACTGACGCAGCTTCAGGCCGTTGAACTCGGGGGGGTTATGGCTGGCCGAAACCACTGCGCCGCCGTCCGCAGCCAGGTAGGCCAGTGCGAAGTACATCAGCGGTGTGGCGACCATACCCAGGTCGATCACATTGCAGCCAGTTGAGCGCAGGCCACGGATGAGGGCTGCCTGAAATGCGGGCGAGGTCAGCCGAGCGTCGCGCCCAACCACAATCTTTCGGCGGCCACTACGGCGAAAATAGCTGCCAGCGGCCTGGCCGAGTGTCTCGTACACAGGCTCAGTCAAATCGAGATCGACAAGCCCGCGAATATCATAGGCGCGGAAAATCGTCGGGTTGACAGCGACACGCATAGACCATCCCCCAGTAGCGCCAGAACACAGCACTCACGGAAAGCGCAGGAGCTGAACATCAGCAGTTGCGTAGGGATGGTAGCGTAAAGGGGGATTTCCGTCAAGGAATGCGCCAAAAGCGAGCGGCGAGCGGCGAATCAGGCGTTTCAACCGCTGGCCGTCACCTCATGACCGTGGATTGTTGAAGATACACCGGGAGAGCGGGCCGGGGCGAATCTTGTTTGAGAAAGCGCAGCAGTAAATCGTTGAACACGACCGACTCATCAAGAAAGGGGAAGTGCCGGCTTTCGGGCATGACGACCACGTCGGCAACACTGACATCGCCGAACAGATCGGCCTGATTGGGATGCACAATGTCGTCGCGGCCACCTTGCACGATCAAGGTTGGCACCTGGAGGCGCGGCAACTCTGGCCGCAGATCAGTGCGCCACATCGAGGAAACGGCGCGGCGTAGCGTGGTACCGCTCGATTTCAAGCTGTCGTCGATCACTTCACTAACAGTAGGGTCATTCGTCTGGCCTAGAAAAAAGCGAAACAGCGAACGGCGCAACCAGGGCAGGGTCGCAAAGGCATCGGCAAGCAGCGGGCGGTCGGTCAACTTGAGCAGCCAGGAAAGCGAGTTGCCGTCGATCGGCGCACCAATGGCGGCGACCCGCGAGATGCGCTTGGGATGATTGATTGCGGTTTTGAGCGCGACCATCCCGCCCATCGAGTGGCCAACCAGAGTAACGTTATCGACGCCCATTTCGTCAAGAAAACGAATAACCTGATCGGAGTAGCTCTGGATGCTCACGGGGCCACGCTGTGTGCTGTTTGAATCGCCAAAGCCCCAAAAGTCGAACGAGTAGGTACGAAACTGGGCCGAAACCACCTCGATCGTAGGGTACCAGTAGCGCCAGCTGCCAAGCCAGCCGTGCAGAAACAGCACCGGCCGTCCCCGGCCAAACACCTCGTAGTGAACAACTTGCTTGTCGACAATTATAATACTCATTGACGTGCCCGTGTGTGCTGTGCGGCGTGTGTTCTAGAGTGCATGCTGCGAAGGCCTGCCGAGCGCGATCGCACGGACTGAGGTACCTTTATCATACCATAAAGTGCGCCCCGCCTGCCGACATGTTTGGTATCTTCTCATGATCTAAACGCACGCCTGGAGCGCTTTGTGACGCCGCTACATAGCGTTTTGATTACAGAAGCATGACGGGTGTGTGACCAGACTGTCATCAGGCTACGCGCCATTGGCTTGTGCGCGCAGATGTGTCACACTGCCCTCGCGCTCATGCAGGCTCTGGCGCATCCGCCACTGGAGCCGCTCGATATCCTCGGAGATGTCGCGCAAGTGCTGCATCTCGTGCTCGACCTCACGTAGCATGTCGGTGGCGCGCGTGCTAACGTGCAGGTCGGCGCGCTCGGTTGCGACACGGCCCATGCGCTCCTGGATGGCGGCAAGCAGGCTGAGCAGGTAGCCCCACGATTCATTATCCTGCACCGACTGGCGGCTCGCCGCGCTATCACGCTGCGACATCCACTCCTGAATCTGGCGTTGCACCTCGCCGATGCGCTGCTCGACGCGCTGGAGTTCGCCGGCTTGTTGTGGCCCGGATGTCGTCACGCCCTCCTTAACCAGAACCTCCAAATGATCGCGCAGGGTTGACAGCGATCCGCCCAGCTGCGATTGGCGCAGCGTGACGGCTTCCTGCTCATTCAGCAAATCGAGCAGCATCTCGCGCAGCTGCGATGTCTCGCTGGCGACGCGCACAGCCTGCTGCTGGAGCAAATGCGGCACGAACCACAGCAGCAGCGCCAGCAGGACAAACACCAGCAGACCAAGGGCAAGAAACAAGGAATCCATCGACCACCTCCTGAATAGTGCAAGAATTATAGCGAGAGAGGCGCGCTGGGGTCAATGAAAGAATCGGCCTGGGGATGACGAAACAATTACACGCGGGGACTCCTTTGACAACCCGCAGCCTGCCTTCTATAATAGCCGCGTGGATGTGCCAGAACATACCCCGACATGTGGCTGCGCAATGCTGCGTACTGCGCCAGAACACTGTAATGAGGAAGATGTTGCAAACGCTCAAATTGTCTGCGCGCCGCGCGGCAGTATTCGCCATGGTAGCCGTATGCGCGAGCCTGCTTACCGCCTGCCAGGCACCCTTTACCGACAATGCGCTGATCGTGCCTGACCTGCTGACGAACCCGGAGCGCTTTAATGGCACCGATGTCACGGTCAACGGTGCCTATCTTAACCGGCTGAACGACCCCGCTGCACACCTGCTTGCGCTTGGCGTGAGCACGCAAGATAATGGCCTTGGCGTCGAGCCACTTGGCGATCCAATCTGGCTCGAAGGCTTTCCCGCCGACCAGCTGCGCGAACAGCTGCACCAGCCGGGCGATGCGACCTACGGCTTTGTGCATGTCACCGGGCGCTTTGAAAGCGGCGCAGCTTACGGGCCAAACAATGCCTTTAAGCACCGCCTCATGGTCAGCGCCGCCGAGCCATTCGAGCGCATCCAGCGCAGCGAGCAGCGCATCGGCGGCGCGACAGGCGAAGGCATAACCGCGATCACCGCACTTGCCGCCGACCCAGCCAGCCGCAACGGCCAGACGGTCACCACCCAGGGGTACTACTTCTGGAATGGCGCGGTCAATGTGTTGGCCGAGGGTGTTTCAGCCGAGCAAGATGGCGCGAACCCGCAGCCAATCGGTGCGGTAATCTGGATGGAAGGCTTTCCGCCGCCGGTTTCTGGCGAGCTGAATGTCGGCCCTGGCAGTCCACCGGCGTATGTCTGGGGCAAGGTCGAGGTCGTCGGCCAATTCCAGGGCGGTGGCAGCTATGGCAAGGATGGAGCGTACACGACGTTCCTGCAGCTCGATCCCAACTCAGCGGATGCAGCAAAGGCGATTAAGTAGAGGCTAGGGGCTGGGGGCTGGGGGCGGGTTATGAAACCCTAGGCCCCCGCCCCCCGCCCCAAGCCCCGAGGGGGGGCCCAGTAATACATCATCG
>JACMIM010000682.1 GCA_014381165.1 Roseiflexaceae bacterium | reverse complement strand
TGTTTGGTGGCGCTTTGCGCCACCAAACAAACCCAAAACGATAGATTTTTCATGCTGCCGCAGGCCGGAACCGCCAACTGGATACGTCCTAATGTTTTCTTGTGTAGTTGGCGGCTGTGCCACCAACTACAGAAGAAATATATATCTCATGACACTTATTAATCTCGAATCGATCAGCAAACAGTTTGATGAGCGCCCGCTGTTACGCGGCGTGACGCTTGGCATCGAGCGCGGCGAGCGCGTAGGCTTGGTTGGCGTGAATGGCAGTGGCAAGACCACGCTGCTGCGAATCGCGGCGCGCGCCGAGCAACCCGACGAGGGCAGAGTCAGTGTGACCCGCGACGCCCGCATCGCCTACCAGCCGCAGAACCCAGCCATGGACGGCGCACTGACCGTGCTGGAGCAGGTCTTTCTGGGCGACACGCCGGAAATGCGGCGGCTGCGCGCATATGAGCAGACCAGCGCCGCGCTAGCCGCTAGCCCCGGCGACCAGCAGCTCCAAACCAAGCTCAGCGACCTGTCCGCCCAGCTCGACGCCGCCGACGGCTGGCAATTGGAAAACGACGCCCGCACGATTCTTTCCCGGCTTGGCCTTGACGATCTGGATGCGAAAACCGGCACGCTCTCGGGCGGGCAGCGCCGCCGTGTGGCCATGGCCCAGACGCTGATCGCGCCCGCCGACCTGCTGATTCTCGACGAGCCGACCAACCATATCGACACCGACACGGTGGACTGGTTGGAGGAGTTTCTGCGCCGTACTACCGCCGCGCTGTTGCTGGTCACACACGATCGCTACTTCCTCGAGCGCGTGGTGGGGCGGATTGTCGAGGTCGATAACGGGCGGCTATTTAGTTACCTGGGCAGCTACAACCGCTTTCTCGAGCTGAAGGCTGAACGCGCGAACTCGCAGGTGGTCGAGGAAGCACGCCGCCAGACCATCTTGAAGCGCGAGCTGGCCTGGCTGCGGCAGGGCGCACAGGCCCGCACCACCAAGCAGCAGGCCCGCATCGACCGGATCGCCGATATCCAAAGCGTCGAGCGACCGGTCGAGCGCGGCGAACTCGACATCTCGGTCGAATCGCGCCGCCTTGGCAAGCGTGTGATCGAGCTGAAGCATGTCGACAAGGCGCTGGGCGGGCGGCAGTTGGTGCGCGATTTCAGTCTGGAAGTGGCGCGGCGCGACCGGATAGGCATTATTGGGCCGAATGGCCAGGGCAAGACCACGCTGCTGAACATGATCGCTGGGCGGCTCACGCCGGATGCTGGCGAGATCGTTGTGGGCGAAACCGTGCAGCTGGCGTACTATGACCAGGAAAGCGCCGGGCTGGACGAAAACCTGCGCGTGATCGATTATGTCAAAGCGGGAGCTGAACTCCAGCGCACCGGCGAGGGCGCGCTGATCACGGCGGCGCAGATGCTCCAGCGTTTTCTGTTCGCGCCGGAGCTGCACTATTCGCTAATTGGCAAACTCTCCGGTGGCGAGCGGCGGCGGCTGTACCTGCTGCGCACGCTGATCGAAGCGCCGAATGTGCTCATCCTGGACGAGCCGACCAACGATTTGGACATCCAAACGCTCTCGGTGCTGGAGGATTACCTGGATGGGTTCGCTGGCGCGCTGATCACGGTTTCGCACGACCGCTACTTTCTCGACCGCACAGCCGAGCGCATCTTGGCCTTCGAGCATGGTGCAATCAACACCTACCCCGGCGGCTACAGCGCCTATGCCGAGCGCCGCAGCGAGCGCGAGGCCGCGCAGGCAGCCACAGCTAAGGCCGCGCCCAAGACCGCCGCGCAAACCAAAGCCGCCGAAGGCAAGCCGCGCAAGCTTACCTTCAACGAGCAGCGTGAGCTGAAGCAGTTGGAGACGCGCATCTCCAAGTTGGAGGCCGAGCAGGCCAGCACCGAGACCAAGCTGGCCAGCGCGGGCGGACACCAGCAGCTGACCCAGCTTTCAACTGAGCTGGAACGCTTGGCCCGCGAGCTGGAGACCAGCTTCGAGCGCTGGGCCACACTGGCCGAAATCGCCGAGGGCGGGTAGATTCGTGAGTGAATACATTGTGTATGCCTGCCCGCGTGGCGTGCTAGGCGAACAAATCGAGCGCTACTTCGCGGCAAGCCGCACGCAATATGGCCTGAACGCGGCGCACCGCTACCCGCCGCACTGCACGCTTACCGGCTTCTTTCACGACCAAGAAGACGCGCTTGGTGTGTATACGCAGGCGCTGGCCGAGGCGCAGCAGCTGGCCAGCGCCTGCCGCCCAGCCAGGGCTATCGAGATCACAGACATGCAACTCGGCGAACAGTGGCATGGGTTGACGCTCGAAAGCGCGTGGCTGAAGGGGATGATCGCCAGCTTCGCACAGCGCGCCGCCTCACCGACGCGCCGTGACGCGCTGCGGCTCAAGGACTGGCTGCACCTGAGCCTGGCCTACGAGTTCCCCGCTGCCCAGCGTGAGCCGTTGGCCCGACTTGCCCAGGCGCATGTCGACCCGGCGGCGCAGGTCGCCTGGGAGTTGCGCCTGTACGAGCGCCAGCCCGGCGACACATGGACTTGCCACAGCGCGTGGCCGCTCTAGCCAAGATGCCGCCACCACGGCCGCCGGATGAATCCAGCGTCTGATACGCCAAAACACGCTGAAGCGCGTTCGGCCGTGTCCAACGCGCTTCAGCGCGTTTTGCATAGCAGCAGCGGGTTTCGACCCGCCTGCACCCGTAGCGCGCAAACCGATACGCTGCACCCGCCGCGTGACGGCTAGCTGAGGGAATACAATGCCAACCGGTTGCCCTCGGTGTCCTCGAATGTGGCATAATAGCCAGCATCGCCCATCGAAGTTTTAGCCTCGACGATGCTT
>JACMIM010000681.1 GCA_014381165.1 Roseiflexaceae bacterium | reverse complement strand
TGCTGTTGGCTTCGTTGCCCACAATCGTGACATTGCGTAGCGTTGCCGTCGCGCCGACATTGTTGAGCAGCGCGCCGCCGTTATACTTGGTTCGGTTGCCAGTCAGCGTGCTTTGCTCGATCGTCAGGGTGCCGGCGTTGACAATGCCACCGCCGCGATTCTCGGACAGATTGTTGCTGATCGTGCTGCGCAGGATTGTCAGTGTGCCAGCGTTGGCGATGCCGCCAGCGCGTGCGATGTTGTTGTTGCCGTCAATCGTGCTGTCTTTGATCAGAAGTTTGCCGCCATTGGCAATGCCGCCGCCAAATCCAGTACTGCGCTGGTTGTCGCGCACCACCACATGGTTCAACACAATGTTGGTTTCTTCGCCAACAACTAGGCCGCCGCTTTTAGCGCGCTGCATGGTCAGATTGTTGAATGATGTAGTGGGCGCGCAGTTGGGCGTGGCTTCCACACTTATCAGCGTCATGCCGAGTTGATCACCATCGATAAAGGTTTTGTCCACGCCCGCGCCCTCGATGCTCGCGCAGCTCTTGACCTGAAACGGGCCTTTGTCGGCCAGCGGCTTGAAGGTGCCCTGCGGCAATACGATGCGCTCGTTGCCTGCAAGCGCCGCCGATTCGGCCAGCGCCGCGCGCAGGTTGCACTGGTCGCCCGGATTGATTGCTATGTCGCAGCGGCCATCGCCAAGCGAAAAATCATTGCCTACATCTGAAGTGGTGTTGACCGTGAACAACGTGGGCGGTTGAACGATTTCGGCGTGGGCCACAGGGGTTAGCCCGCCCAATATTGCCGCGCTCACGAGCAGCGGCAGCAGGCGCGGCAACACTTGGGCTACATGGTGCAGACGAATCACGTCGGTGTCTCCTTGATCTTTGTTCGATACAATTGCTGAATACAAGCGTAAGTGTATCGATTGCGACCTGACATGACCCGACAAAATCCGACAGCTACCCTGATATGTTGGCGTGAATATGTTCTGCTGAACGCCAGCCTACTAGCGCAGCTCGGCGGCTCCTGGCTGTAGCGCCAGTACAGTTAGGTCGTCGTGTTGCTCGGCGGTACTAGCAAACGTGGCCAGCTGTGCGAACAGATTTTCGAGCAGCTGCTCTGGCGTCTCATTGGGCGGGCGGGCGCTGAGGCTGGCCAGCAAGCGCTCGTAGCCAAACAGTTCACCATAGGCGTTGCGGGCCTCGATCACGCCATCGCTCACCAGCAGCACGCGGTCGCCCGGCCGCAACTCGGCGTGCAGTTCGGCAGGTGCGCCGCCCGCTCCCACGCCGAGCGGCACTCCATACGACCAAAGCTCCTCGACGCGACCCGCACGCAGCAGTAGTGGCGCGGGCATGCCAGCATTCGCTAGCCACAGCTGCTGGTTTTGTAGATCGACGAGCACGACCAGCAGTGACACGAACATGTCGCAGGACTGGAGTTGTTCCTGGAGCCGCGCCTGCAACGCGCCGATGCAGGCCCCTGGCTGTGGTGAAAGCCGCGCCTGGCTTTCGATCGCGCTGATGGTGAGCGCCATGGTCAGCGCGGCGGCGACGCCGGAACCTGCCACATCACCCAAGGCGATCAGCATGCGCCCATCGGCCAGCGCAAAGTAGCCATAAAAATCGCTACTGACCACACTTGCCGGTAGCGAGCGGCTGCCAACGGCCAAGTGTTGCGGGTTCCAGGGCACACGTTGTGGCAGCAGGCTTTGCTGCACCGTGCGCGCAAGCGACAGCTCGGCGCGCAAGCGCTCGTTCTGGCGGAGCAACTGCTCCTGCAACTGCAGCCGCTCCGCCTCGGCGCGCTTGCGCTCGCTGATGTCGCTGACCAGCACCAGAATATGCGGCTGCCGCTGGTAGCTGAAGGCAGTGGCGTGAAACTCGACCTCGAACACGCGCCCGCTGGCAGCCATGCCGACTGCCTCGCCGCGAATGTCGCCATTGCCATAGCCGGCAATGCTTTGCTGCGTAACCAGCGAATGCGACGGCGGCGCGGTTACTTCTTGCAGATTCAGCCCGACCATGTCGGCGTGCGAACGTTCGTACAGCCGCCCCGCCGCGGGATTCGCTGCGACAACCTGGCCATCAAGGCCCACAATAAGAATCGCATCTGTTACTGATTCAAAGACACTGCGGTATTGTACTTCGCGCTCGCGCAGTTCGTCTTCGGCCTGCTTGCGGCTGAAGAAGCCGGGAATCTCGTAGCGCGTTGCGGCGCGAGCCAACGCTGGGGTGCCATGCAGATACGTGGCAATTGCGTGTTCGATCCGCGCCGGTGGTGCCATCACAAAGCGGCAAGTGTCGTCGCCCATGGCTTTGCAGCAAATCTCGACCGCCACGAGCGCAATGCCAAAACTCTCGGTACACCAGCCTGCCGAGTAGCCCGCGTTCATGGCACAAACTGGAAAATCAGTGGCTTGACCGGAATTGTGCCAGGCGTGAGCCTCGAATGAGTAAGGGTGATCATACACCAGCAGAAATTGATCGTCGGCAGTCGGCTGGCTTTCTGGCAGAATCGAAACATGTGCCCAGCCGGTGTGGGCAAAGTGGACTGGCCCCGCCGAGAGTTTTGCCAATGGGTCGCGTAGATCAAGCGAATGATGAAAAGCCCGCGCGTCGGCGGCTCCGATCGCGTGGGCCAAATCATACAGCAGTCCACGCGCAACGGCGCGCGCCTCCGCTTCGCCCTGGTCGCTGTAGAGCTGCGTGATCGTCGCGTAGAACTCAACCGACATGGCGGCCGCCCGTACCAGAATGTAGCGCTGGCCGCCAACCTCAATCGTGCCGTGCGCTGGGTCGGCATGGAGTGTGCGAAAATATGCGCCGACGAACTCCTGCGCGGTTGCAAACAGCGGCTCAAGTTCTGGCGGGACACGAACGGTCTCGAGCATGGTAGTCGCTTTCGCTGAGCACAGGGCGAAGGGCTAAAGAATGTGTTCGGTCATCTCGTCATCGCGCCAAATAGTCTGCTAGCGGTGCGGTGCGCCCACGCGCTTGGGCAGCGGCAAACTGGTACGGCGTAAGCCGCGCTTCAGCCTGGTGCAGCGTATGCGCGGCGCGGTCACGGGTGGATTGTTCGCTGGCGGCGTGATACACCACCAGCGTGAGCGCCTCCACGGCACGCTCCACCCGTGCGCCCGCCAAATCAAGGGCCGCGCGCCCCACTAGCAGCGACAAGGCGATTGTGGTCATGTCGGAGCCACGCACAATCTGCCAGGCCGCGTCGAGGGCCTGGCGTGCCGCTGCGTGCTGATCTTCCATCACCGCACTGTAGCCAACGAGCGCCAACACTTTCGCCATGGCGCTGCGCTCGTTCAGTTCGCTGAAGGTCTGTAAACTTTCCTGCAAGAAGTACTGTGCTGTCGCGTGGTCAGCGCGATGTTGCGCGACGCTGCCCATATGAAACAAGGCCATTGCCATGCTGCGCTGATCGCGCGTGGCGGCGCAGTGGAGTAAGCTTTCCTGAAAGCACTGCTGTGCCTCCGCATGGCGTCCCAGCAGCGCGTGCGTGTTGCCAAGCTGGTTGAGACACAGCGCAAGCGCGCGCGGGTCGCCAGTTGGTCGCAGGTGTTGGACACCGAGCGCGAACAGATGCAGCGCGCGTACATACTCGCCGTGCTGGTGCAGCAGCGTTCCCAAGCGATAGGCCCCGCGCGCGCTGCGCCGTGGGTCGCCACCTGTGTCATAGGCTCGCATGCACGCCAGCAGTAGTGGGCGTGCTGTGTTGGTGTCGCCGGTTTCGGCAGCGACCGAGCCAAGGAACAGCAGCGTGTCACCCAGCACCAACGCGTCGTCGCCCGCTCCCGCCAATGCGTGCGCCGCACGTAATTGCCCGAGCGCTTGCTCGGCGTGTGTCGCGTGGAAGTTGAACCAGCCAGCATAGGCCAGTGCCAACGCCAGCGCCTCACGATGCGCGGCAGCGTGCTCGGCGGGGGGCACAATCTCCTGGAGTCGTGCGCTGATCTGCTCGAACAACGCGATGCCCTCCTGCACAGCATAGGTCCATTCGAACCAGGTTATTACTGTCGGAAGCACACCGCGCAGTGCAATCAGATCGCCCTCGGCGATTGCCCATTGCAGCGCGGCCCGCACTTGGTCGGCTTCAATAGCAAGCGTGGCCAGCGCTGCAACCTGCGCTGGCCCGCGCAACGCCTCGCCATGGGCCTGGAGCAGGCCAAGATAATAGTGGCTGTGGCTGGTGTGCGCGGCGCGGTCGTCGGCGGGCAGCGCGCGCAGATGCTCGGCGGCGTATTGGCGCACAAGCTCGTGAAGCACAAATCTGGATGCGCCCGCGTCTTCGCCGCGCTTCAACAGTGACTTATCGGTCAGCGCGCCGAGCAGGTGCAGTGTTGTGGCCGCGCTGCTGCGCTCGGCGGCGGCATATTCGCCGTGGAGCACCGCATCGGCTGCTTCACGGGAGAAGCTGCCGCGAAACACGCTCAAGCGCCTGAGTGCATGCTGTTCAGCGGGTGCGAGCATGTCCCAGGAATGCGCAAAGGCCGCCCGCAAACTGCGGTGGCGCAGCGGCAGATCGCGCATACCGGTTTGCAAAAAATCAAGCGTTTGGCCCAGTTCGCGCTCGATCTCGTCATACGACAAGAGGTGTGCCCAACCAGCTGCCAGCTCGATTGCCAGCGGCAGCCCTTCAACTAAGTGGCACACCCGTGCAGCGGCCTGCAACTGGTTCGGCGCGGGTGTGCTTTGGCCATGCAGGCGCTGTGCCGACGAACAAAACAGCGCAACCGCCGGGTTGGCCGCTAATGCGTCAGCGCCCGCACCCGCCGGCGGCAACAACAGCCCTGCCACTTCCAGGGTGATCTCGCCGCGCAGTTGCAGCCGTTCGCGCGATGTCGCAAGCAGATACACCTGCGGCGCGGCGATTAGCAGGCGGGCCAACATATCGGCAGCATCGACCAGATGCTCCATGTTATCAAGCACCAGCAGCATGCGCTTATCGCGCAGGTGAGCGTGAAGTTGGCTTACAACGTCGCCACTGGCCGGAGCGGTCAGGCCAAGCGTGCGTGCGATCGTCGGCGCGAGCAAGTCAGCCGACCCGACCCGAGCCAGTGCCACCGCGCACACACCATCTGCAAAGCGCGCCGCGTTTCGCGTTGCCACCTCGATCGCTAGCCGCGTTTTGCCAACGCCCCCCGGCCCGACCAGTGTGACACAACGGCTGTCAGGCGTGTGTAGCAGGTTCGCAAGGCGCGCAATCTCTTGCTCGCGGCCAAGCAGCGGCGTCGACTGTTGTGACAGTTCGCTGTCGATCCGCATGGGAGTGGTGCGTTCGTGGCTGTCAGGCTCAGAAAGCGTGGGCAACGCCCTGGTGATTTCGGGGATTGTGCTGTCGGACGCGCGTCGAGCCTCGTGCGCCAGATTGACCAGGCGCTCGGCCAGGGCTGGCTCGTGCTCGATGCCCAGTGCTGGAACGAACTGCGCCATAACAGTTGCAACGTCGGGCAGACGCTGATCGTTCTCCAGCCGCCCGATCTGTGCCTCGCTATAGCCGATAGCAATTGCAAGATCGCGTTGGCGTAGCTGCGCCCGCCGCCGTAGGAACAGCAAAAACGCGCCAAAACTGGTAAACGCCATTGGCGTGATCGCGGTGTACTGGCTGGTTGTATTGGCAAGCATGTCGTGATCCTGTTGGTGCTGATTGGCGTGCTGAACGTACATTATAGCGGGCTGGCTCCTTCGTGACAATACCCGCGATAGTTCACAACAAGTAGGTTGGTTCTGATCTCCGCTGGCGGGTTTTGTCAGGTCATGTCAGATCGCCATCCATATACTCACAGGACACAACGCGCTGATGGCAAGCATATCAGCATGAACGCGGCAAGCAAACATTATGGAGGGAAACCATGCGACACATTACAATCATCGGTGCGGGGCAGGCGGGGTTGCAACTTGGGCTGGGGCTATTAAGCCACGGCTACAGCGTTAGGTTAGTTAGCGACCGCGATCCCGAAGCGATTCGCAACGGCAGCATCCTTTCAACGCAGTGCATGTTCGGCAGCAGCCGCGAGATCGAGCGCGCCGCTGGCATGAATCTGTGGGACAGCGCCTGCCCGCCGGTCGTGGGCATGCACCTGCGTGTCGCCGGTCCTGACGGCACCGCCGCGCTGGCATGGAGCGCACCGCTTGAACGCCCAGGCCAATCGGTCGATCAGCGCGTGAAGATGCCAGCCTGCATGGAGTTGTTTGTGAGCCGTGGCGGTGAACTGCTGGTCGAAAAGGCCGATATCGCCAGCTTGGAACGCTACGCGCGCCAAAGCGAGCTTGTGGTTGTCGCGGCGGGCAAGGGTGAGGTTGGCGCGTTGTTCCCACGCGACGAAGCACATTCGCCATTTCAAAAGCCGCAGCGCACGCTGGCGGCGAGCTGCGTCCATGGCTACGCCGCTGCGCAACCGTTCGATGGCGTTACTGCGAACATGATTCCCGGTGTGGGCGAGTATTTTGTGATGCCGGGTCTTACATGTAGTGGCCCGTGCCACTTCATGATCATGGAAGCCGTGCCGGGAGGCCCGCTCGATTGCTGGGGCGATGTGCGCGATGCCACTGAGCATGTCGCGCTGCTGCAACGCTTGTTGACGCAGTGGCTGCCCTGGGAAGGCGAGCGGGCGCGGCACATGCAGCCAGCCGACGCGCAGGCGACCATTCGTGGGCGCTATACGCCAGTTGTGCGCCATCCGGTGGCCTGGCTGCCTTCCGGCACGCCGATGCTGGGCCTGGCCGACACAGTGGTTCTAAACGATCCAATCACCGGCCAGGGCGCGAACAACGCAGCTAAAGCCGCCGCCTGTTATCTGGAATACATTCTCGCGCGTGGCGGGCAGCCGTTTGATGCTGTGTGGATGCAAGCAACCTTTGATGCCGCATGGAGCGACGCGCAATGGGCAACTGGCTGGACCAATGCGATGTTGCAGCCGCCGCCGCCACATGTATTGGAAATCTTAGGTGCCGCCGCCGAACTGCCCGCCGTGGCGCGCTGGTTCGCCAACGGCTTCGACCGACCGGCAAGTCTGTTCCCCTGGATCGCCGAACCAATTGCCGCCGAACACATGCTCGCGTCGCATGCCGTCACTGTGTAGACGCATCATACGATCTGCATACGTGTTGATACCCTCACCCTAACCCTCTCCAACCGGGAGAAGAAATTCGGCTCCCTCTCCTCGTGGCAGAAGGCTGGGGTGAGGATGCAAAAAAGGAGAAAACCCATGCTTGCCACACCTGCGCCGATCGATGCCCGCGCTTTTCGCGACGTAATGAGCTGCTTCGCCACCGGCGTTACCGTGATTTCGCACGCCAGCGCTGGCCAGGTTCACGGCATGACCGCGAACGCATTTCTTTCGGTCTCACTTGATCCACCGCTCGTGCTGGTCTCACTGAACGAAACCGCGCGCATGTGCCGCCTGTTGGTCGTCGATCAGCGCTTTGGTATCAGCATGCTTGCCGAAGACCAAACCACGCTCAGCAACCACTTCGCTGGTCGCTCCCACGCTCATCCTGTGGTAGCATGGCGCTGGGAGGCAGATGTGCCGCTCTTGGTGGGAGCAGTGGCACAGATCACGGCGCGCGTGGTCGCCACGCACCCAGTTGGCGATCATACACTATTCATTGGCCAAGTCGAGCAGTTGGCACACAGCGCGGGCCGCCCATTGATCTTTTACGCGGGTAGCTATGCCCGCCTCGCCGAATGAGCGGGCTGCACGCATCCGTCACCCATAGGATTAGCTATTTATGGCGCTCAAATTGGTATTCCCTGGTGTCTACGCACTTGCGCTTGGTCCAGTCAATGTGTTCTTGATCGAGGATGGATCGTATCTCACAGTGATCGACGCCGGCTACGAACATAGCGAGCAGGCGATCCTGGATGCCGCGAGGAGCCTGGGCAAGCAGCCCGCCGACATCACCAACATTGTGGTGACGCACTGCCACCCCGATCACGCCGGCGGCCTCGCGGCGCTGCAACAAGCGACCGGCGCAGCGGTGTGGATGCACCGTGCCGATGCCGAGGTGGTGCGCGGCCACCAACCCATGGTTCGCTCGACGCCAGCACCAGGGCTGCTCAATCAGGTGTTGTTCCACGTGCTGATCAAAAACGTGCCCGCGCAGGTGCCCGCCGCTGTTGTTGCGCACGAAATTGGCGATAGCGATCTGTTGCCGGTTGCAGGTGGGCTACGGGCAATTCATGCACCAGGCCACAGTGCTGGCCATATGGCATTTATGCTACAACGCGATGGCGGCATGCTTTTTGCCGCCGACGCGTGTAGCAACGTGGTAGGGCTAGGCTATAGCATTGTGTATGACGATCTCACGGAAGCGCGCCGATCGCTCGCAAAGCTGGCGCAGGAACAGGCAAGCGCAGTTTGTTTTGGCCATGGGCAAGCGCTGGCGGGTGCGGCTGTGCGAACGTTTCAGCGCAAATGGGCACTGTAGTGCGTATAGGGAGTAAGCATGCAATCACAGCTTGCTAATCGGCACTGTCAAGTTAACTAAAAACAAGGAGGATTTCAAGCAGAAGAAAAACAGTGCTGGGGCAGAAGGGGAGCTTGCCGAAGTATCTGACAGATTACGCGGTCAATTGTACTCCCGTTACCGTGTTCCAAACCGCGAATCGCTCCTTCCTGACGGCGCGGTACTCGTGCGCTTTGCGCCGATGGCGCCGTGGGCAAACGTGCTCCCGAATCGGCCCGAAGGCAGTGAGAACGCGTTGGGCGTGGCCGGCAGATTTGAAGTGGCGCATCGTTCGCTCACGTTGGCGGGTTGGCTGATGGGAATGCTCGGCACGGTTGTTTCGTCGCCGGTGCTGGCGATGCTCCACGCTCGACAGTAGCTCGCGTTTGGCCGCCCCATAGCTCGCACGTTTGTCGGTGATCAGCACCCGTGGTACATACTGGCAGCCCTTGAGCAACTTCCGAAAGAATTTGAGGGCTGCGCGTTTGTTGCGCCGGCTTTGCACCAAGATATCGAGCAGGTTGCCAGCTTGATCAACGGCACGCCACAGATAGTGTTGCTTGCCGTTGATGCGAAGAAACACCTCATCAAGATGCCATTTGTCACCGG
>JACMIM010000680.1 GCA_014381165.1 Roseiflexaceae bacterium | reverse complement strand
TGAACCAGGTAGTTGGGGTTCGAATCCCTGTTCCCCAGCCACAGCAGCGGCTCAATCTCCCCATTGGAGGTTGAGCCGTTTGTATGTTCAGCAGGTAGAGCTTTCGATCGCGCTTTTTGGCGCGGTAGCGTTTATAGACCTTAGCGCTGTTCACGCAGCGTTGGGCCTCGCTGATAAAAGCTATTGTTTGAGATGGTGGGCTGACTTACCAGAGTAGTGCTGGCTTGCTAGGCAGCTATTCTGGTGGGTTTTTGATTCCCCTCGATTTCCTCTAGGGACGCTTTGTCCCGCCTAATACGTGACTGCCGCCTCTCGCGTGGGGGACGCCTCAGATATATGATCAGTGCAGCGTTGATCAGTGATACCGGAGGAAGAGGCGATGACAAGCGTACGTCGGGTGCATCTTGCAGGAACAGCCTATGCGATTGGCGGCGTAGTGTGGTTCATGTTGGCGGTGGTACAAGGCACTATTTGGGGCTTCGAGCCACCCCCAGGCTCAGCGGCATTTTATGTCATTGAAGCCATCTTCGTCATTGCACAGCTTTTGCTCCTGTTCGGCTTCTTCGGTGTGCTGTGGAGTGGTGGCATCGGACGCAGCCTATTTGGCAGGATCGCCTTCGGTTTGGGCGTGCTTGGGCATGTTGTGTTTGTGGCTGGCGAAATACACTCGCTTCTGCTTGGCAGTATTTCGGATCTCATTCCGCTCGGTGCGTTGACATCCGCTGTCGGTATGCTTCTGACCGGCGTTGCCGTGCTGGTGGCGAAACAGTGGCAGGGCAGGGCGCGTTGGATGCCGCTGCTGGCCGGCCTATACCCCTGGCTAGTGATGTTCCCCTTCATTTTCATCGCCAGCGAACCGAACGTTTATGCCGTTGGTGGGTGGGGGCTGGCGCGGCTTGCGCTTGGGTTGGCCATCCGCGCGCAGGCCAATGTTGTGCCTGTTGCTGCACCGCCAACTGGCGCGCAGGTGCCGCAGCGCGGTGCCTGATGTGGTAGGTAACTAACCACCTACCTTCGTCTCCGCGATAGCTTGGATGTGTGAAGAAGGGATTCATGATGCAGAGTCAATCTATTCGACTCGCTGGCATCGCGTGTATCGTCGGTGGTTCGCTCCTCACGATCCTGGAACAGCTTCCAGCTGGCGTTGCGGGCAATATTCTCACCACACTCATGCAACTCGGCTTGGCCTGTGGCCCGCTCGGATTGCTCTGGCTGCATGCGTTTGGCAGCGGGAAGCTCAAAATTATTGGCTGGGTTGGAAGCGGGCTGACATGGCTGGGCCTGACTTTGTTGCTGGCAGGCACCGTGTCCATTGCGCTCTACCCAGCCCAGGAGTTCGAGCAGCTTTTCACGCCAATCGGCACCTTGCTTGCGGGTATAGGTATGTGTGTGGTGAGCGTTGTGGTCGCTGTTGCCTGTCGGCTCCCAGGATGGCGCTCGCTGGCCGCGCTCTCGGTTGGTTTTTATTACCCGATAATGATCCCGCTCCAGATCATTTTCCGGATCAGCCAGGGCCTTGAACCGCTGTATGTCCTGATCATGCTCTGGGGAGTGCCGTGGATGCTGCTTGGCCTGGCCATTCTGCGTAGCGCGCCCCAAGCACAGCCAAACGTTCAACCAATACGTTTTGTGTAAACGGTAGCAAGCCGTAGCTGTTGTACAATAGGCCGCACTCCCTTTTGCTACTCGTACGCCACTTCACTGGTTGCCCAACCTGTGGAGTGGTTGAGCCAAGGCACATGGCATGGCGGCCAGCACACATATAACCAGCCCTGATCCTGCTGCCGCAAGCGTGACGCCTGACGAGCGCCGCTTGAACGGTTCCAGTTGGACTATTCTGCTGATAGGCCTGGCGCTGCTGCTGTGTAGCGCGGCCCAACTGGCCTATCGCCTCACCCTGCCGACCGACGGCTGGAGCTTCACGAGCGGTGCGATTGGCAGCGAGATGCAGGACATGGTCATTTATGACACGAACCTGATCGGGCAGCCTTCGTCCTTGCAGCCCGGCGACTTCTTGCTGGCGGTCGAAGGCTATACCAGCCGCCAACTGCTCACCAACGCCGAATCGCTGCAAGCGCCGCTGATCGATGATTGGCCCAGCCGGACAACAGCGCGCTACACCGTTCAGCGTGGCGGTGCAAGCGTAACGCTGGATGTGCCGCTCTACCGCTGGCAGTTCTGGGATGTTGCGCGGCTGGCGCTTGGCAATCCGTTGTTCTTGGTCGCGCTGGTGAGCGGTGCGGCGGGCCTGTTTGTGTTCCTCAAGCGCCCGCACGATCGCTCGGCGCGGGTGCTGTTCGTGCTCACCACCTTTGTGCTGACAGCATACATCAGCGAGATTGTCTATTGGGGCGTGCCAGAGATTATCCACCCGCCTGTCTTCTTTGTGGCAGGTCTGTTCAGTAACTGGATCTATGGCGGGCTGATTGCGCCCACGGTGCTGCTGCTGGCGCTGACCTTCCCGCGACCGAAGCGATTTGTCGTGGGCCATCCCTTGCGCGTCATTGTCGCAGTTTATGGCACCCTTCCTCTTTTGCTAATCATCTTCAACTTTCAGGCAGTGATTGGGTGGGGCTGGACAGCAACCTGCGGCCTGCTGAGCCTGGTAAGTGTTGTGCATACGCTGTTCACTGCGAACGATCCGGTGAGCCGCGCGCAGTTACGCTGGGCAGGCCTTGGCTTCGCTGGTGTGGCGTTGAACATTCTGCTGGCAGCGACCAACGGTTTTGGCTTCTACCCTGATTCCGTCCAGCAGCTCCTCACCCTGCTCGACCCGCTCTTGCAACTGGCATTCCCCATCGCGCTCGCTGTGGCCATCCTGCGCTATCGCCTGTTCGATATCGACCTGATCGTGAGCCGGGCGTTAGTCTATGGTACGCTCACCCTGTGTGTGATCGGCCTGTATGTTGGCCTGGTCACGTATCTTGGCGCACTCTTTCGCACCGAGGATACGCTGATCGCCTCGCTGATTGCGACGGGCTTGGTTGCGGTGGCGTTTCAACCGTTGCGGGTGTGGCTCCAGCGCAGTATCACCCGCTGGCTGTTTGGGCAGCGCGACGAGCCATACGCTGTGATCGCCACCCTCGGGCGGCAGCTCGAAACGAAGCTGGCTCCTGACGCCGTCTTTGGTGCTATCGTCGAAACGATCGGACAATCGTTGAAGCTGCCCTTTGTTGCGATCACATTGAACGATGAGGCGCAGCCACGGGCCGTGTTCCCGCACGCTTCCGGTCAGCAACCGCCCGCTCAGCTACAACGCCTGCCCTTGAGTTACCACAATCAACCGATTGGCATCCTGCTCGTGGCGCCGCGCACTGGTGAAGGGTGGTTTAACGACGCCGACCAAAAGCTGCTGCACGATGTGGCACGGCAGGCTGGTATTGCCGTGTACGCGGCCCGCATGACCGTAGATGTGCAGCGCTCCCGCGAACGAATAGTCATTGCGCGTGAAGAAGAGCGCCGGCGTCTGCGCCGCGACCTGCACGACGGCCTCGGCCCGCAACTCGCAAGCCAAACCTTGATGCTTGATGTTATTGCCAGGCAGCTCCGCAGCGACCCCGACCAAGCAGCGGCCATGTTGCTGACAGTGCGCGAACAGACACAACAGGCAGTTAGTGATATTCGTGACTTGATCTATGGCCTGCGCCCGCCAGTGCTCGATGATGTGGGGCTGACTGGTGCAATGGAGGAATTTACCGAACGCTTTGGGCAGCAACATGGCATGCCGCACTTCATCCTGCGCCTTCCGGCGGCACACACGCCCTTGCCTGCCGCCGTGGAAGTTGCCGCGTATCGCATTATGCAGGAAGCGGTGACAAATGTTGTACGGCATGCCCATGCGAGCGTGTGCGAGGTGCGATTGGACGTACCGCTGGCGGGCGCAGTCGGTGGCGTAGCTGAAACGCTGCCTGGGGCACGCCTTGTCCTTGAGGTGATCGACAACGGGATCGGCATTCGGACAGACCGACTGTCAGGTGTTGGGCTCCAATCAATGCGCGAGCGAAGCGAGGAGCTCGGTGGCCACCTGGCGATCGAGACAGGAGCAGACGGCACGCGCATCCGGGTGGTGGTGCCGATTGTAAACGAGGGGCAAGCCAATGACGATCTCGATTCTGATCGTTGACGATCACCCTGTCTTTCGCTTTGGTCTGCGGGCGCTGATTGAAGCGGAACGCGATATGCAGATTATTGGCGAAGCAGCGAGCGGCAGCGAGGCATTGGCGTATGCAGCCAGCCAGCCACTTGATTTGGTACTGATGGACATTAACCTGCCGGACATCAACGGCCTCGAAGTGACCCGCCGCCTCCAAGCGCTTTGCCCTCAGGCGCGGGTGCTTGTTATCTCAATGCTCGACGATAGCACCGTGTTCAACGCGCTCAAGGCGGGGGCGTGTGGGTATATTCTCAAAGGTGCCAGCGGCGAAGAGATGCTTCGTGCTATTCGTGCTGCCGCCAGTGGTGAATCGATCTTCAGCCCAAAGATCGCCCAGCGGATTATGCAGCATTTCGCTATACCCCTGGCAACTACGAGCTTCCCAGAATTAACCGAGCGCGAACGCGAGATTCTGGCCTTGCTTGCCCAGGGCCTTACCAACAGTGCTATCGCGGATCGCCTTTCGCTCAGTATCAAAACCGTTCGCAACCGGGTCAGCGATATTTTCAGTAAACTGCAAGTGAGTGACCGGGCAGCAGCGATCATCAAAGCGCGTGATGCCGGTATGGCATAGGTAGTTGTAACGCCGTAGCGGGTAGCTCACGCCTGAGCGGGAGTTTACCCGCTCGCAGCGCCCAACTCGCTCAGTGCTGTATGAACTTTTGCCAGGTTCATGCATTGCTCCGCTAATACGTTACAATAAATAACAAATACGAATGAGTATACGAGGTTTGCGATGCAAATTACTGTGACTGACGCCTTTTGGGAGCTTTTCCCCGCCGCCCGTATTGGGCTGGTGATCGCCCGTGGGGTGAACAATCGGCTAGATTCGGCGCAGCCTGGCCTGCTGCTCGCCGAGGCGATCGCCGCGACGGCTGCCGCGCTGGAGGATGTGGACATGGCGAGCCACCCGAGCGTGGCACCCTGGCGCGCGGCCTATGCTCAGTTCGGGGCCAAGCCGTCGAAGTTCCGCTCGTCGATCGAAAGCCTGCTGCGCTCAGCCCAGTCCGGTCGGCTCCGCTCAATTAGCCCGCTTGTCGATCTCTATAATACGGCCTCGCTGCGCCACCAGTTGCCCTGCGGTGGCGAAGATCTTGCCTCGATTGTGGGGGATATTCAGCTGACCCGCGCTAGCGGCGGCGAGCCGTTTCGGACGATCGGCGCAGATCAGGACGACCCGCCGCCAGCGGGCGAGGTGATCTATGCCGATGCGGCAGGCGCGATCTGCCGCTGCTTCAACTGGCGCGAGGCCGACCGCACAAAGCTGACCAGTAGCACCACCGACGCGCTACTGGTGATCGAGTCGCTGCCGAGCCACCCGCCGAGCCAGCTCGATGCCACCATCGTCGATCTGGCCGAGCTTATCACGGCCCACCTTGGCGGCACCACGCAGCAATTTGTGCTCGATCGGGCCAATCCGACGCTGGCCATTGATCGGTAGCAGCGCATCAGCTAGCGGGCGATCGATAGCAGGCGGGCTCAGGCCACGCGATAGAGCGCAGCGGCGTTGCGCCAAAGGATATCCTCGGCGGCCCGCTCGGCCTGGGCCGCGCTAATAATCGACTCGCCCACCAGCCGGTCGAGGGTCTGGGCGAGGCCTTGGCGACCGTGGAGCGCGCCGACATAGAACAGCTCTGGTACGCTGTGGGCGTCGGTGGCGAAGAGCAGCTTCGAGATCGGGGCCAGCTCCAGGGCCTCAGAGAAGGCGGCGGTGCAGCCGTGGGCGGTGAGCGGCACTGCCAGCGATACATCAATGTAGACGTGGGCGTAGAGCGCGGCCAGGTAGCCCGCCTCACGGATATACGGGTAGCAGTGGAGCAGCACGAACGGCACGCGGCGGAAGGCCGGGTCGGTCAGCAGTGCGCGCATCTGAAGCGGGTTGGCGATGCGCAGGTCGGCGTCGTCGTCGCCAAAGGCCACGTGGAACTGCACCGGCAGCT
>JACMIM010000085.1 GCA_014381165.1 Roseiflexaceae bacterium | reverse complement strand
GTGAAAGACTTCACCGTCATCGAAAAGAAATGGCCCGGTGTGCTGAAGCAGCTCATCACGACGCGGCTTCCCTGGGATCAGTACAACAACTGGTTCGGCCAGCGAGGATCGGGAATCAAAACTACTTTGGAGATCTCGTAGGTGGGTCGGCGGCGTTCTCCGATCGCCGCCAACGCGCGAGTCGGATCCGTCTGCGTGCCAGCCGGAACTGACGGTGCACGAACACGGCTGGCTCTAGCGCGTTATCTCGTGGCGTGCTCGAAAGTGTGCAGATCCTCAGCCCTCGGCCCTCAGCCCTCAGCCCTTAGCCCTCAGCCCTTAGCCCTTAGCCTTTTCCCCAGCATCGCGTCCCAATAGCCCGGCGCTTCAGCGCCGGGAGCACCGGGTTAGGAATTCCATGAAGCAGGTTGCTCACACTGCACGCCGCGCCCTTGCCGTTTTACCACTTCTGCTCGTGCTGGATGCCTGCGCCCCAGCTGCGCCCGCCGTGCCGCCAACCACAACCGCGCCCGCGCAGCTGACCGCTACGCCGATCACCGTCGAGCCACCAACCTTTACGCCGCTGCCGACGCTTACGACTCAGCCTACTGCCACCTACACGCCATCGCCGACACCGATTCCCAGCGCGACAGCGGTGCCCCCGCCAACACTGGTGCCACCAAGCCCCACGCCTTCGCTCACACCATTGCCACCGATTATCATCTACCCCACGCCAGTACCTGCGCCGCCAAGCGCAACGCCTACACCATAACTTTTTTCGAGCCTATCCGCGATACACCGCAAGGTGGAAGCGAGATCAGCATAACGCCCCAGGCCGAATCGCGCATACGGCTGATGTGCGAACGCTGGCGTGCGCCTACAGTATGGATAGCGGGACAAACCAACACAACGTAGCTGAGGCTGGTAGATGGTTAGTAACCAGGGCACACCAACAGCGGATGCAGAAATCGCTGAATTGTATACAGAATATGGCGGCGCGCTGCTCGCGCACTTGCGGCGGCTTGTGAGCGACCGCGAGGTGGCTGAGGATTTGTGTCACGAGACGTTCATCAAAGCGCTGCGCAGCTGGCATCAGCGCGACCAGCAGGGCAACGCCGCAGCCTGGCTTTACCGGATCGCCACCAACACGGCCTACGACCATCTGCGGCGACGGCGGCGTATTCAGTTTACTCCACTGCTCGACGAAACCAGCATCGCGACCGACCGTGGCACAGAATCGCGCTTCGCTGAACAGGAGCCGGTGCATCGCGCATTAGCGCAGATGCCCGCGATCTACCGCTTGCCGTTGATCATGCACTCCTGTAGCGGCCATAGCACGCAGGAGATCGCAACAAAGCTGGGTTGCTCGAATAGTGCGGTCAAGACGCGGCTGTTTCGCGCCAGAGAGCGGTTTCGTGAAGTGTACCAAGCCTAGCGTGTCGAGCACAACCGTGTAGCGGAGAAGCATTTGCCCTGATAGATTGCGAGAGCACTACGTCTGGCACTCGCAGTATTGAATGGCTTGAGCTACTCGCCAGCGGCAAATGCTCTCTGTTGGGCTTTAGCGACGAGTTCGAGCAACGCCTTCGTACACCCGAAGTGTCAGCTCGGCGGTGCGCCGCCAGGAGAAGCGGGCGGCCTGTCTGGGCGACTGGGCGCGCAAATGGCCGCGTAGATCGGCATCGCCAAGCAACTGCAGTAGACTAGCTGCAAGAACATCTACACTTGTTACGTCAACCAGGAGCGCAGCATCGCCCATCACCTCGGGCAGGCTGGATGTGTTGCCGCACAACACCGGCGTGCCGCAGGCCAGCGCTTCCAGCGGCGGCAGTCCAAAGCCCTCATAGCGCGACGGGTAGGCGAACAGCTCGGCGCCGGCGTACAGCGCTGGCAGATCAGTATCGGCGATGTCCGTCAGGAAACGCACCACATGTGCAAGCCCGTACCGCGC
>JACMIM010000084.1 GCA_014381165.1 Roseiflexaceae bacterium | reverse complement strand
CGAAGATACTTATGTTTCCTGTCCTTCGCGCTCTTCGCGCTTAATTTTTCGTAACTACTCCGGGGCGGCCGCGTTGGCGGGGGTTGGGGCCTACGGCCCCAACGATTTCTTTTTTTGCCGGTTTTGAATGGCTTTGCCATTCAAAACCGGCAAAAAAGAAGTGTTTTTGGCGGGGCTTTGCCCCGCCAAGCCACCCCCTGAGTAATTACCAAAAAGATAGATTTTCCATGCTGCCGCAGGCAGAAGCCGCCAACTGCGTAAATCTTAACACAATCAAGACAGTGCGGTGGCGCGATATATCGCGCCATGCAATGATGTTGCTGCGCTAGTCGCGCGTCAGCTTGCGGTAGACGATCCGGTGCGGAGTGTCGGCAGCCTTGCCCAAGCGCTTGCGGCGATCCTCGGCGTAGTCGGAATAGTTGCCGGGGTACCAGACCACCTGGCTGTCGCCTTCAAAGGCCAAGATATGGGTGGCCACCCGGTCAAGAAACCAGCGATCGTGCGAGATAATCGCGGCGCAGCCGGCGAAATTCTGTAAGCCCTCTTCCAGTGCGCGCAATGTGTGAACGTCCAGATCGTTGGTTGGCTCGTCGAGCAGCAGCACATTCGCGCCGCTTTTCAATACCTTGGCCAGATGCACGCGGTTGCGCTCGCCGCCAGACAGCGTACCGACCTTCTTCTGCTGATCCGTTCCGCCGAAATTGAAGCGGCCCACATAGGCCCGCGAGTTGACCTGGCGATTGCCCAACTGCAAGATCTCGGCACCCTCGCTGATCTCCTCCCACACCGTTTTGTCGGGGTCGAGTGTGGCCCGGCTCTGATCGACATAGCCGAGTTTCACGGTGGTGCCGACCTGCAACTCGCCGACGTCGGGCGTTTCCTGGCCAGTGATCATGCGAAATAAGGTGGTCTTACCTGCGCCATTTGGCCCAACAATGCCGACAATCCCGCCAGCCGGCAGCTCGAACTCCAGGTTCTCGTACAGCAGCCGGTCGTCATAGCCCTTGGAGACATCCTTGGCCCGCACGATCACATTGCCCAGGCGCGGCCCCGCCGGGATGAACATCTCCAGCTCGCGGTCGCTTTTCTCAGCGCTCTGGCTCAACAGCGATTCATAGGAACTGATGCGCGCCTTGCTTTTGGTAATCCGCGCCCTGGGAGTCATGTTGACCCATTCCAGCTCGCGCTTGAGCGTCTTCTGGCGCTGCGATTCGTCTTTTTCCTGCTTGGCCAGCTGCTCCTGCTTTTGCTGGAGCCATGAGGTATAGTTGCCGCGCCACGGAATGCCGCGCCCGCGCTCCAGCTCCAGAATCCAGCCGGCGATCGTGTTCAAAAAGGCCCGGTCGTGAGTGACCGTGATCACGGTGCCGGCGTAATCGAGCAGATGGTGCTCCAGCCAGGCGACCGACTCGGCATCGAGATGGTTGGTTGGCTCGTCCAGCAGCAGAATGTCGGGCTTCTGGAGCAGCAGGCGGGTCAGCGCCACGCGCCGCTTTTCGCCGCCGGACAGCACGCCCACCTCCATGTCGGGCGGCGGGCAGCGCAGCGCGTCCATGGCCAGTTCCAGGCGGCTGTCCAGGTCCCAGGCGTCGCTGGCGTCGAGCCGCTCCTGCACCTCGGCCTGCTCGGCCAGCAGCGCGTCCATGTCCACATCGGGGTCGCTGAAGCGCTCGTTGATCGCATCATAGCGCCGTAGCAGGTCGACGGTTTCCTGCGCGCCCTGCTCGACGACCTGGCGCACGGTCAGCGTGCCATCGAGCTCTGGCTCCTGCTCCAGGTAGCCGATCGTGTAGCCGGGCGACTTGGTGATCTGGCCGTTGTGGTTCGTATCGATACCAGCCATGATGCGCAGCAGGGTCGATTTGCCTGAGCCGTTCAGGCCGATTACACCGATCTTCGCGCCGTAGAAATAGGACAGCGAGATGTCTTTGAGCACCTCGCGGTTGGGCGGAATAGTCTTGCTCACGCCGATCATCGAATAGATAACTTTTTGCGAATCGGTCACGGGTACCCTCTCACGAGCATGCAGCGTTCATAAGGAAAGACGAAATGAT
>JACMIM010000083.1 GCA_014381165.1 Roseiflexaceae bacterium | reverse complement strand
TACAGGCGATCGAGGGCTGGGTCCTTCTCGACGTGCTGGCTGTACTCATCGAGCTTCGTGGCGCCGACGAGCCGCAGCTCGCCACGCGCCAGCATCGGCTTGAGCATATTGCCGGCGTCCATGGCACCCTCGGCAGCGCCCGCGCCGACAATCGTGTGCAGCTCGTCCAGAAACATAATCACGTCGTCGCGCTGCTGAATCTCGTTCAGCACCGCCTTGAGGCGCTCCTCGAACTCGCCGCGGTACTTCGCGCCGGCGATCAGCGCGCCCATGTCGAGCGAGATCACCTGCTTGCCCTTGAGCGATTCGGGCACATCCTCGCGCACGATCCGCTGGGCCAGGCCCTCGACAATCGCGGTCTTGCCCACGCCCGGTTCGCCGATCAGCACCGGGTTGTTCTTGGTGCGGCGGGAAAGAATCTGGATGGTGCGGCGAATTTCTTCATCACGCCCAATGATTGGGTCGATCTTGCCACGGCGGGCCAGCTCGGTCAGGTTGCGGCCATACTGCTCCAGGGCAGCATACGTCCCCTCGGGGTTGGCGCTGGTGACACGCTGGGTGCCACGCACCTCGCGCAGCGCGGCCAGCAAGCTCTCGCGGGTCACGCCAGCCTGTTTGAGCGAACGCTCGGCCCCGCCGCCGCCATGCGCAAGCAGCGCCAGCAGCAGGTGTTCGGTCGAAACATATTCATCGCCGAACTGGGCCAGTTCGTCGTGGGCGCGCACCAGGGCCGAGCGCAGGCGCGGCGCAAAGGCCAGCTGGCTGTTGCCACCGCTTTGGCGCGGAAAGCGGTTGATCTCCTGGCGCACCTGCTGGGCCAGCGCGCCGACCGCCAGATTCATCTTGGCCAACACCTGCGGCACCACGCCATCACCCTGATCGAGCAGGGCCAGCAGCAGGTGCTCTGGCTCGATCTGGCTGTTGCCATTGCGCTCGGCCAGGTTCTGCGCGGCGACCAAGGCCTCTTGCGTTTTCTCGGTGAATCGATTGGTATTAAATGACATATAATTTTTACCTCCTTGCAATGTCTATAGCATACATCGTTTGGGCGGAAACAGCATTGGTAGAGTGTATGAGTTGTGTTAATGTTTCTGGGTGCGCTATAGTGTTTTGTGCGCCGCTTGGTCTCGCGGGCTAGCAGCCCGCTGTTATCAACACAAAACGCCTTGAAGCGCGTCGAAGGCAGCTGAACGCGCTTCAGCGCGTTTTGGGGTATGAGACGCCGGATTCATCCGGTGGCCGTGGTGGCGGCGCGAATGTGTTCTGTCGGCAGCCGCGCGGCTGAAGCCGCTAGCTGGGTTGACCAAGCCCGCCTCTGCGGGCTGAAACGATGTTCAGCCCGCAGAGGTGGCGGCGCGAATGTCTACGCAGCACTCTTCGTTCCATATACGAGTGTGACAATCGCGGCTAGTCTCGTGTATACTTCCAGCGCGGCGGTGTGCAACCCATTGCGTAATCGTATCGTCCATCGCACAGGCACCCGCATTTGGAAGGAAAATGCATGAATGTTCGTCGCCTGCAAGTTGCCTTCAGCCTGCTGCTCACCATAGCGGTGGCCGTGCTGGTTGTGCTGAACTTTAGCTTTATTGTCGAATCGCTCCGGCTGGCGGCGGATGCGCGCCTGGAGTGGGTGATTGTGGCCTTTGTGTTGGAGTTATTTGGCTTCTTTGTCGCCTCGCAGGTCTACCGGCTCGCGCTCAAATCGCTCGGCTATGCTGCGCATCACCCGCTGCGCTTGTGGGCAGCAGCCATGATCGCCATTGTGATGAGCCAGTCGTTTCCGGCGGGCGGCGTCGCCAGCTACGCCTTTCTCGTCCACTCGTTCCGCCGTCGCGGTGTTTCCTCGGCCCACTCGGCGCTGATCGCCTCGCTCGAAGCACTTTCCTACGGCACGGCCATGATTCTGCTGTTCGGCTTCAGCCTGATCTACATTCTGCTGAATGGCACGCTTGGCAGCAACGAATTGAGCAGCATTGCGGCTGCGCTAGTGGGTGTGGTCATCATCGGCGCAGCTGCATTCGTGCTGACCCGCGAAGAAACTCTGCTGCTGCGTGGGGCGCTGATGGTCAAACGAACCCTCGAGGCCCTTTCGCGCCGCAGCTGGGGTGATGAAGGCGTGACCAAAGCGATCGGCGAGCTAGCGCGCGGGCGCGAACTGATCACGGCGCGCTGGACCGACATGCTCATCATGATTGTGACACAATTAGCCGCGCTGACCATTCATAGCCTGGCGCTGATGGCTGTGCTGTACAGCCTGGGCGCGGTGGTATCGCTGCCGGTGGTGCTGGCGGCCTTTGGCGTAGCGCTGGTTTCCAGCACTTTCAACGTGCTGCCTGGTGGCGGTGGCACCGTCGAGGCAGCGATTGTATTGACGCTCCAGGGGTTGGGCGTTGGCCCTGCGGCGGTGCCAGCAACCGTGATTTTCCGCCTGCTAAACTACTGGTGCATGGTGCCGATCGCACTGATCGGCTATCGGATGCTGATGCACGGCGCAGTGCCAGAGCGCGAAGACGGCGGGCGGCGGGCCGACGAAGTGGAATTGAGGGCTGAAGGCTAACGCAACGTTCCTGGCTCATGACTTCTGACTGAACGGAGGAATGACACGATGGCAATTTCTGTCCGAGCGCTCAAGCAGGGTGACGACCATGTGTTGCTGAACGTGGCGGATGACGTGTTCGACGACCCAATTGACAAGCAGCAGACCAGCGCGTTTCTGGACGATCCCCGCCATCATCTGGTGGTCGCACTCGACGATGATCTCGTGATCGGGTTTGTCTCGGCTGTTCATTCTATTCATCCCGATAAGCCAGCCGCAGAGCTGTGGATCAACGAGGTTGGCGTGGCACCAACCCACCAGGGCCGTGGGATTGGCAAGAGTATGCTCCAAGCCATGCTGGAGGTAGGCCGCGCCCATGGTTGCGGCAGCGCATGGGTACTGACCGCGCGCGACAACAGCGTAGCGATGCGGCTGTACGCAGGGGTTGGCGGCGAGGAGTGGCACGAGGATACCGTGATGTTCTCGTTTGCACTATAGCAAACAGCAGAACCATTGACATACCACGGACCGCTTAACCTTTTGGTTAAGCGGCCCGGTGCTGATCGAACCCGCTTTTTACAAGCGACCTCTGCAAAAAAGTGTGGCGGGGAGGGAGGGATTTGAACCCTCGACGAGGTTGCCCCCGTACGGCATTTCCAGTGCCGCGCACTAGGCCACTATGCGACCTCCCCACGAAATCACGAGCTATTATAGCACAAGCTTAATCATTCAAAAGGCATCAGCGGGGAATGTAGTATGTCCCACGCTTCTCACCCACTTTCATGAGCAGCTTGCGATCGACTAGGTCGGCTAAGTCGCGGCGCAGTGTTTCGGCGGAAACGTCGGGGGCAAGCTCCTGCATGTCGCCGCTGGTCAACCGGTGGTGCTCGGCCACATGCAGCATTGCGGCAATCTGGCGCTCGCTGAGGCCCTGCTTGCGCCACTCGCTTGTGTCCACACCGCCCGCCTCATTACCTCCCTCCAACGCATGGCCGCGCAGTGTGACCAGAAAGCCGGCGGCAGTTTCGCGGAACTCGGGAGCGGGCAGCCCAGCGTCGGCCATCTGGCGTAGCATACGGTCGATCCCATAGCCCAGCCGCTCGATCAAGCCAAAATCGGCCAGCACCTGCACCAAGGTTTCATTGCGTGAGTAACGCTCCTCGATTAGGTTTTGCAGCGTCACATGGCCCGGCAGCCGCCCAGGTGAATAGCACTCCAACCGGTCGCCGAACAGCGCAATACGAATGCCCTCGCCGCGCACCGTGTAGTCGCGGTGCGCCACAGCGTTAACTAAGGCCTCGCGCACCGCGCCCAGCGGGAACTGCGTCCAGTCCTGGCGCTCCAGGCCGATCATGCGGCTGCCGCGACGCATGTGCTCAGAAAGCCAAATCTCGGCGCGGCGCACGGCCTCGGGCAGCGTATCGCGGATATCCTCGCGGATGAACTCATCGCCCATTTCACGGCCACGGTAGCGCACCAGCGTCAGCTCGCACTGCGGAAAAAAGCGGTCGACCTCGTGCGCAAACAGCAGCAGGCCGGCATTGGTTGGACGAAGGGCTGAGGGCTGAGGGCTGAGCGCTGAGGGTTCAACATCACCAGGTTCAGCCGTTAGCCCCCAGCCTTCGGCCTTTTTCGCAAGCGCGCCCCGGCGAAACAGCCAGGCGGCAACGTCGGATTCGGCGGCGGGGCCGATCCGGCGGGCATACGTGTTCAGCTTGCCTGAATCAAGGTCGCTCAACTGCGCGGCATCGGGCGCAAGCCGCTCCCAACTGGTTTCGCCCCGGTCGAGCAGCAGCCGACGCAGGGCATCTGGCGGAATCGGTTCGTCGGCATCGGCCGTGCGGCGCAGGTACTTGCCGTGTAAGCTGTACACATGCGGTAGCCCCGAGGGCACGCCCACAATCAGCAGGCTGGACGGGCCGGCGCGCACCATTTCGGGCAGCGGCAACACCAGCGGCGGCGTGCAGAGCATGGCCGCCTCAAGCGCCAGCCCGTGCGCAGCCTCCACGCTTGCCAGCCCCTCGGCGCTTTTGCCGCGCCCAGTCGCGCCGATGATTACCGTGCCGCCCTGGCTGTTCGCCAGCGCTACCAACGTCTGCGCCAGCTCCTCGGCGCGGAACTTTGCGCGCACAAACGCAAGACGCGGCCCCGGCGGCTGGGCCAGCAACTGCTCGATTTGGGTTGGTGGGAACATCAGCCTGCCTCCTGATCCATGTGCCGGCATTGTAGCACATGCATGCTTGCTACCACAGGGCATCTGTGGTACGCTCTGCTCGATTCAGCAGGCTTCATGTTCAGTAGAGGTGGCCCGTGCCCGACGCGCGCACGCACGATATTATTACCATGATTTCTGGGGTAGCGCTGGTGCTGCCAGTCTACAACTATGTGCTCACGCGCACGGGCGAAGGCCAGCTGGCGGCTGTCTGCACGCTGTTGTTTGTGGTTGGCCACTGTGTTTCGGGCATGATGTTCTCGCCCGATCTCGATCTGGATTCGGCCATCGACGACCGCTGGGGCGTGTTCTTCTGGATCTGGCGTCCTTACATGTGGCTGGTGCCGCACCGCAGCCGCTGGCTTAGCCACGGGCTGCTCGTGCCGACGCTGCTGCGCCTGCTGTATTTCTACGCCGTTGTTTGTCTGCTCCTGATCGTGCTTTCCTGGTGCCTCGCTCGCCTCGGCGTGATTCTGCCCAACTACCACATTCAGCTCACGGCCTACCTACGCGAGCTGCCGGTCAACAATCCCCAGGAAACCGCCGTGTTCATGGTCGGCTTTATCACCGGCGGCGCGGCCCACACGATCGCCGACTGGCTGGTGACAGGCGGCAAGCGCTACCTGCGCGCCGTAGGCATTCGCGTTGGCGACCGCTACAAGAACCACGACCGCTGGCAGCCCCAGCGGCGGCGCGTGCGGGCCTGGTAACAACAAGGAGTTACAGGATGCAAAGCACAGCACAAGATGTCGACACCTACCTTCGCGAAGTACCCGCCGAGCGACTCCCAGCGATCGAGCACCTGCGCGCGCTTTGTCAGGCCACACTGCCCGGCTACGACGAGCGCATGAACTACGGCATGCCAACCTACGAGCTGAATGGTGTTGGCGAGATCGCCTTCGCCAGTCAAAAGCACTACATCGCGCTGTACATTCTCAAAAAAGAAATTGTCGATGCACATAGGCCGCAGCTTCAGGGGCTTAACGTCGGCAAGGGCTGCATCCGCTACACCACACCCGCGAAGATGGACTTCAACGTGATCGAGTCGCTACTACACGCCACCGTCAACTCCAGCGAGAAACCGTGCTGAAAGCAGCGGAACATCCATCGCCAAACCAGCGTCATGGTTGTAGCGCACACCCATGACGGCCAAACCCAATAGCCCGGCGCTTCAGCGCCGGGAACCCGGGCCGCGCAACCAGGAGCCACCAATGCCCGTCCGTTTCATAGCCCTTTCGCTGCTCGCACTTGCGCTGGCTGCCTGCGCTGCACCTAACACCATAACCGAACCGAGCATCGGGCCGCTCAGCCCGATGACACCTAGCGCCGGTGCTATGGCAGTTGCTGCTGTTGCTCCCGCCAACACGGTTGCGCCCACGCCCAACAAGCGCACGACCGCAGTGCCCGCGCCAACCGCACAACCAGGCGCGAGCACAAACGAAGTGCTGTTTTTGCGCAAGGGTATGCTGACCGCGTACAGTTCGCAAACAAAAGCTGAACGTGTGATCGCCGAGGGCGTGCGCGAGTTTACCGCCACCCCCAACGGCGCATTGCTGGCGCTGGTGCGTGGTGCAGGCCGCCAAGCTGAGATCTGGACGGTGCGCCGCGATGGCAGCGAGCTGACGCGCCGAACCGAGAATACCCGCGTCGAGGCCCTGCCTGCGCTATCCGCCGACGGCAGCGCGCTGGTGTTTGCATCTGCTGAGATCGGCAGCGACTACGTGCGGGCCTGGCCGGAGTGGGGCGCGTGGTGCGCGGCCAGCGAGGTGCGCCTGATCGAGCTTGCGAGCGGCCAAGCCCGCACGCTCGGCACTGGCTGCGACCCAGCGATCGCGCCAGATGGCCGGCGGATCGCCTATGCTAGCCCGCCCACCTCAAATAAGCAGGGCTTTCCGGCTAGCAGTGTGAATGCCATCCGGCTGGTCAATCGGCAGGGCCAGAATGGCTGGAACTTCGCCAAGGCCGATGGCACGCCCGCGCGCGGTATGGTCGTCCACGCACCGGCATGGTCGCCCGATGGGGCACAGGTCAGCTTCCAGCGCTTTGTCGGCTACCAGGCGCTGGTCGACCTCGCCACTGGCGAGGTCGCCCCAGCGTTCAAGGGCGGCGGCATGCCATTCTACAGTGGGGCTGGTTGGCAGCTTCCAGCGCATCAGTCCGGCAACCGCGTTGCGGTGATCGAAGATAATTATAGCGACGCGCGCGGCTGGGGCGGCTATGATGCGTGGTCGGTCACGGTAGTGAAAATGTCTGGCCAGCGCACGGTCGCGCTGCCAACAGGCGAGGTTCAAATGGTGGGAGCAAGCGCCGAGACACTGCCACGCGCACAAAGCGGTGCTTGGTCGCCAAACGGCCAGCAGCTCGCCGTCATCCTGCCGCCGGGTTGGCGGGCCGACCTGCCTACAAATGAGCCGGTTAACAATGGCGATTCAGCACCGGGCGAGCTGTGGCTCTGGCAACCGGGCAGCGCCCCAAGCCAGCGACTGGCGATAACGGTCGATTTCGCCTCGCCGGTGGGCTGGCTGCCGTAAAAAGAAAAGTTTGGATTGATGAGGCCTGCCGTGAGAGGTTGTTGGAGCCTGCCGTAAGGGGTTGTTGGGGCACGGCCTGCCGTGCCCCAACGCCTTCAACCTGCCGCGCCTCAACTTTTCCATCAGCGCTATCGGAGCCGCCAGGTCAGCCACAGGCCAGCGGGCACGAACAGCGCCGCCATCAGCAGGGCCAGGTTGGGCGGCGTCCAACCCGCATCGGCCAGCAGGCTGGTCAGGTAGCTGGAAACGCCTGTGGAAAGCGTCAGCAGCGCCAGTTCGATCGCAAACACCCGCCCCTGCAGCCGGTCGGGCACTTCCATTTGCAAGAGTGCGCTGCTGTAGACCCACTGAATGCTGCCGCCGACATGGGCTACCACGGCGGCTAGCGCGGCCAGCCACAGCGCCGGTGCGCCGCTCATCAGTGCGTAGCCCAGCGCCGAAATCAGAAAAGCCGGGCCGATCATGCGCCGCAGAAACTGGGTCGAGCTGCCGCCAAGCTGGTTTGCCACCAGTGGGCCAATCCCGGCCCCAACACCGCGCGCCGCGTACATCAGGCCGATGCTCAATGCGCCATCCACACCCAGCGGAAACACCGTGCGCCCAAACAGCGTCAGCACGATCAGAATTCCGCCGCTGATACTCCAAAGCGCTTTTGTGAGCGTATAGATCAAAATGACACGATGCTGCGCCAGATACCGCAGGCCCTCGCGCAAATCCTGCATCTGCCCAGCAGCGGGCGCGCCGTCCAGGTGCGTTTCAGAAACGCGCACGCTCCAGATCAGCGCACCGGAGAGGAGAAACGACAGCGCGTTAATGATAAAGGCTGCATCAGTGCCGAACACGCCCGCCACCAGCCCGCCAAGCGCTGCACCAATCGCCAGCATCGCCGACCAGGTGGCCCCACCGATCGCATTGGCCGCGATCAGCTGCTCGCGCTTTGTCACTGCTGGGATGATCGCGGTGCGGGCCGGCTCGAAGAAGGCCGAGAGCGTGAATCTGAGCGCCACCACCAGGTAGATAAGCCAAACCATGCTGGCATCGCGTACCAACAAGAGCAGCAGCACCAACAGCGCGCGGGCGAGATCGGTGGCGATCATGGTCAGCTTGCGTGGCAGCCGATCGACGATCACGCCAGCCCACGGCCCCACCAACGCCGGCGGGATGAACTGGGCCAGCAGCAGCAACCCGACTGACTGTTCGCTGCCAGTTAGCCGTGGCAGCAGCGCGTACAACGCGATCGTGTCGAACCAATCGCCAAGCTGGCTGACCACCTGGCCGTACCACAGCCGCCGAAACGGCGTATTCTCGCGCAGTAACTGAATGTAGCCGATCGATTGAGCGGACATGTGGCTTTCTTGTACAAGAGATCAAGTTCGCCTGCGGCGGGCAAGGAAATAATCAATAACTGTTTCGCTTTTTGGCGCTTTGCACCAAAAAGCGAAACAGTAAAGATAGGTTTTCCACGCCGCTGTAGGCTGAAGTCGCCAACTGCGTAAGTTCTGTAACTACTAATTGTTTTGTTTTTGGCGCAAAGCGCCAAAAAACAAAACAAAAAAGACAGTTTTTCTCTATCTAAGCGAGCTTTCTATGAGAACGTATCTGGTTGGTGTCTCCCATCGGCACCGCCCGGTAGCTGTTGATCAGCTCGGCGACATGCTCGGCGCTCCCGCCAAGGAAGACGCCTGGGATGAGCACATCGAAGCCAGTGCGCGCGCGATTGTTGGCCAAGCGGGCCAGCAGCGGCCGGTCGCTGGCATGGTGGAAGCGGCGCAGAAGGCGCTGGAGCGGGCGCAGCGCTCGAGCGAACAGGCTAGGGCTGGCGGGCACGCGCTCCTCATACGATTGCACATAGCGCACCGCATTGCACAGGGCTACGCCAACCTGCTGCTGGCTGCCGATCATCAGAAGATGCGAGCGATAGCTGCTCACGCCAACGCGCTCGATATCCTCCCAGGCAATAAATGCCGTCGAGCTGCCTAGATTGAGCAGCAGGCCCTTGCTGTCGAAGACCACGCCGGCCCGGCGATCGGTGCCGAGTAGCCAGAAGGCCACGCCTAGCGCCAACAGTATGATGCCGAGCAGCGTGGTGCTAATAGTCAGGGCGACCAGCGCCGGGGCCTCCATCGAAAGCGCGCCACCACGGATAAAGCAAAGCGCACCAAGTCCCCAACATACCAACGCGACCACACGCAATCGGGGAAGATTAAAGGTGAGATGCATGATTTTGACGCTCCTGGAGATTGCATTGCAAATTACGGACGTATAGAGTGTACCGCTGCCCACCGCCAGAGCGCAATAGGAGCTTGGTACGAACTTACCCGCTCCACCCAGGATACATGGCCGTGAGCTACCGACTTAGCCCGCGCAGTACCTTGGCTGGCAGCAGCCAGATCAGAGTTCCGCCTCCGGGCACAACGGTCGCAAGATCAACGCGGCAGACTGCGCCCTTTTTGATTTCGACCCGCCCACCAGTCAACTCGTCAATCATCTCGCTGAAGTCCGGCTCGTGGCCGACGACCATCACACGCTGGAGCTGCGTAAAGGCGGCCAACGCGCGCTGGAGCGCCGCTAGGTCGCAGCCCGATGCCAGCTGATCGGCGAGCTGAACCGAAAGACCAAGCTCTGCCGCAATGATCTCGGCCGTCTGGTGGGCACGGGTGAACGGACTCGACAGCAGGGCTTCGGGCGCAACGCCCAGCCGCCGTAGCCCACCTGCTGCCCCGCGCATCTTCTCGATGCCCTGCTCAGTCAGTGGCCGCGCCGCGTCGTTCGGGTCGCCCGGCTTGCGCTCGCCAGCAAGCCCGTGGCGGACGAAGTACAGTTCCATGAATACCCCATATGCTATAATTTAATTCTATGCGCACTGGCAAAATGGCAAAAACAGCAGGCCTTGTCATCTGGTCATCTTAACCTAATTATGAATGTCGAGTATTGCCAAGCGTTTATATAGCATCCCTGCCGGAGTCGTAAAAAGGGAGGTGGGTTTTTCGGGGGCTGCGCCCCCAAACCCCTGCTTTGCGCGCACGCGCATGGTTACAACTCAAATAGGGATGCTCTCGGTTGCAACACCACCAACGGAGGTTTATCATAGTCAATCTGGTGATTGTAGCACGGATGCTCGCTGGACGGATATCATGTCAGGACTTTCGCTTAAAGCGTCTTTTTCGCCTGCGGCGGGCAAGGAATTGTTTTTCTTA
>JACMIM010000679.1 GCA_014381165.1 Roseiflexaceae bacterium | reverse complement strand
TTCCTTGCCCGCCGCAGGCGTAATGAAAGCGCTTGGATAACTGCGTAAGTCCTAGCTGTATTAGCTGGGCAGGGTTACGTCCGGCGGCAGCAGCACCTTGTCGATGACGTGAATCACGCCATTCGAGGTCGCGATGTCGGTGGCAGTCACAGTGGTGTCGCCATTGAGCGTCACTGTGCTTCCCGAAACTGTGACCGCGATATCCTGGCCCTCAAGGCTGGTCAGGCTGGTCGCGCTAACCACGTCGGCGGCTGGTACCTCGCCGGCGACGACGTGGTACTGTAGAATCTTGGTCAGCGTGGCAGGGTCGGCTAGCAGCGCCTGAAGCGTCGCGGGCGGCAATGCAGCAAAAGCATCGTCGGTCGGCGCGAACACGGTGTACTCGCCAGCCTGGCTGAGCGTCTGGTCGAGGCCAGTGGCTTGCAGCGCCGTCAGCAGCACGGTAAAGTTGCCTTGGTCGGTGGCGACATCGACAATCGAGTTGCCGGTTGCGCCGGTCGCCGTGCCAGTCGTGCTTGCGCCCGTGGCGGTGGCGGTGGTGCCACTTGCGGTCGACGTAGCGGTGGTGCCGCCAGTCGAGCTGGTGTCGCCGGTGGTAGCGGTGCCAGTCGTGCTGCCCGTTGTGCCGCTCGCAGCTGTGGCGCTGGTGCTGCCAGTGCCGGTGCTGGTCGTCGGCGCACCACAAGCCGCAAGTGTTGCAGCGGTCAATAGAGCCAGGCCGCCCATCATAAGTCGCTTCATCGGAATCTCCTTCTGATAATCTAGACGAGGTGCCGTTCTCTTGCGGCACCTGTGTCACACGCCTACATTCTGTGCATGATGCGTGCCAACATGAGGCGAGCCGGTGATGAGTAGGTTATGAGAACGGGCGGAAAGCGGCGAGAAGGTAGGCTTATGGTTCTGTCGACAGCCGCTGGCTGGGTTTACGAAGCCCGCCGCTGCGGGCTGCAACGATGTTCAGCCGCAAGCGGGCTTGCAGCCTGCCGGTCATCGCGGTAGAATGCGCTGACCGCACGCAATCTGCAATCAAGAAGGTCGCTTTGGCTCACACCGTCCTGATGATCGCCCCAACCAGCTTCTTTGCCGATTACGGCAACCATATTCGGATCTGGCAGGAGGCGCAGGCGCTGAAGAAGCGCGGGCATCGGATTGTTATCGCCACCTATCATAATGGCGACGACATGCCGGGCCTGGAGATTCGGCGATCCTGGGATGTGCCCTGGCTCAAGCGCGCCATGGTTGGCTCTTCGCGCCACAAAATCTATCTCGACATCGCGCTCTCCTGGCGTGCGCTTGAAACGGCGTTGCGCATACGGCCCACGATCATTCACGCGCATATTCACGAGGGCGCACTGATCGGGGCGGTACTCAAGCGCGTGCTCGACGTGCCGCTGGTCTTCGATTTCCAGGGCAGCTTGACCTCCGAGATGCTCGACCACGGCTTTCTGCACAAGCGCAGCCCGCTGTACCACCCGCTCTGGCACCTGGAGCGCTGGATTAATACACAAGCCGACGCGCTGATTACCTCGAGCTACAACGCCGCCCAGTTGCTCCAGCGCGATTTCGCGTTTCCCCCCGAGCGTTTGCACACCGTCGCCGACGGTATTAACACCGAGCGCTTTCGCCCGTTCGATGGCAGCGCCGCCTGGCAGGCTGAACGGTTGCGCATTCGTGCCGATCTTGGTGTTCCAGAAGGGCGTAGAATCGTGGTGTACCTGGGCGTGCTTGCGCCCTATCAGGGTATCGACGTGCTGATGGAGGCGGCCCGATGCGTGCTGGCGGCGCAACCCAACACCCACTTTCTGATTATGGGCTATCCCGGTGTCGACCGTTACCAGGCGCTGGCCGAATCATTGGGCATCGCCGACCACGTCACGTTGCCGGGGCGCATTCTGTTCCGCGATGCCCACGCCTACCTGGCACTTGGCGATCTGGCGGTCGCACCCAAGATGAGCGAGACCGAGGGCAGCGGGAAAATCCCTAACTATATGGCCATGGGCTTGCCAGTAGTCACCTTTGATACGCCGGTGAGCCGCGAGTATCTGGGCGACCTGGGCATCTACGCCGCCCTCGGCAGCGCCGAGGATTTGGCGGCGAAGATTGGGCAGGGGCTGGAGCAGCGCGAGTGGGCCATGCGCCTGGGGCAATTGGGCCGCCAAAAGGCCGTGCGCGATCTATCGAGCGATCGCAGCGGCCCCGAGATCGAGGCGATTTATGCCGCAGCGGTGCAGGAACGTCGCCGGGTTGCCCGCGCGCCTGCGCCGCAGGACGAGCCAGAGCGCGTGGTCGAGCGCTAGCAGCCCAAGGCCGGTTCAGCGTATAAGATGTTTGCCAGAAGCGTGCTTTGCTGCTACAATACGCGGCAGTGTTAAAAATCGAGCAAACAAAAGTACGTGAATAGAGGATACAATGGCAAGCAAAAAAGGTAACCGCATTGTGATCAAGCTCCGCAGTGCGGAAAGCGCTCACACCTACACCACCATGAAGAACCGCAAGAACGATCCGAACCGACTGGAACTGCGCCGTTACGATCCGACACTGCGCCGCCATGTGCAGTACCGCGAGACGAAGTAGCTGGGTGTGGGTTGTTGGCTTGGCGGCATAGCTGCCAAGCCAACAATGCGCGTAGCCGTTGGGTTAGGTTGATTTGACGCTCCCCACAGGTTGTGCTATACTCCACAGCACCAAAAGTCTGAAATACTGACCCGGGGCGATTAGCTCAGTTGGCTAGAGCGCGTCCTTCACACGGACGAGGTCACTGGTTCGAGCCCAGTATCGCCCACCACTCGTATAGGCCGAGAATCACGATCCTCGGGTACTACGTAGACTTGGGGTTTTCCCACGGCAGGTTGCCAACGCACGCTATGCCTTGATGACCATTGGCACCCGGTTCGCGGCGTCTCCTCGGCGCTAGCGAGCCGGGTGTTTCGTTTTACCTCGCGGTCGTCCTCGTCACTATCCTGCGTTCTGGCAAGCGCAACATAAACTTGTGAGTTCCTCTTTTCGTTGGATCACGGCGGCAACTCAATCGTGCGAACCTCGCGTGATCCACGCAAAGTTCTCCGCCAGCGTGTGCAACCGCTCCTGCGGTGTTGCGCCGGCCAAGGCGCATTCGTAGGTACACGGGCCGCGATAGCCGATCTCGCGCAACGCGCGAAAGCACGCGGCCCAATCGACGACGCCGGTTCCTGGCAGTTGGTGCTGTTCGTCCACACCGTCATAATCGGAGATATGCAGCGCGCGCAGCACCGGGCGCAGGCGCTGGATGTCGCCTGGCAGTTCGCGGTAGCGATCCATGCCGTGGTTCGTGTCGAGGCAGACACCGCCGGAGGTTGGACCGAGCGCGCTGGCAAGCAGCAGCAACTCGTCCACGCGGTTGCCAAGGCATGTGCGTGGCAGCAATTCGATCGCCAGGCCACAATCTTGGTCGGTAGCGAGCCGCGTAAGTGCGTTGATCTGCTGCTGGGCCTGCACCAAACGATCGGCGCGCGTGTGATCGGCGATTGGCTCGTAGCTGGCGTGCAGCACCACCAGCGGCGCACCCAACTGCGCGGCT
>JACMIM010000082.1 GCA_014381165.1 Roseiflexaceae bacterium | reverse complement strand
CGCATAGAGGTGATCGACCGTGAACCGTGGCGGCGTTGTTGGGCCTGCGGCACGACCTCGAACGAAAGTGGTGAGCTGTTCTGCACCGAATGCGGCGCGTCGCTCGACGACCGCCATTACCATGGTGTGTTGGTGAATGGCGAACCGCAAGGCTTGGCGCTGGTGCCGGAGGTGAGTGACCCCGCAGCCCGCGCGCTGCTGCCCGAGATTTGGGACGAAGTACCGGACGGCGAGTCCCAGCTTGTGTTGATGCTGGCCGGTCGTGGCGAGCCGCTGGCCCCGCCGCTTGGCGATCTGGAGGCTTTGCATGTCGGCCAGAATTTGGCCATCCTGCTGGCTGCACTGCATAGCGAAGGCTTTACACTTGGCGAGATCAGCCCGGATAGCGTCGAGATGACTGCGGCTGCCAAGCCGCGCCTGCGGGCGGTGCCAGACCTGCGGCGCGGCGGCGACCCCGCTGCCGATCTACGCGAACTGGCCAAGCTGCTGGAAACCCTGACTGCCACGGAGCGCACCACGCAGCGCCTGAGCGAGGAGCAGATCGACGCAACTGCGGTTGAACCCGGCCTGCCTGATGTGCTGCGCGACCTGCGCACGGGCGTGTTGGCCGATGCAACAGCCCTTTCCAGCCGCCTGGCCGAGCTGATCGCCGACAAAGCCTCGCCGCGCTCGCTGTGGGTGTGGGTCGGCGCGCGCTCCGACACCGGCAGGGTGCGCGATCATAACGAGGATAGCCTGCTCTCGCTCGATCTGCGGCTGGACCAGAACAACGAGGGCCGCTGCTGGGGCCTGTATATCGTTGCCGACGGCATGGGCGGGCACTCGGCCGGCGAGGTAGCCAGTGGCCTGGCGATTCGCGGCGCAGCAGAATCGGTGCTGCGCACCTACATGGCCCCGACGCTGGAAAGCGACCTGCCATTTGACGAAGATATGCTCAAAGAAGTCGTGTTCAATGCGATCACGCAAGCGAATGCGTATGTGCTGCGCGAGGCCCAGGCGCGCGGTAACGACATGGGCACCACGATGACCATGGCGGTGGTGGTCGGCGACCGCGCCGTGATCGGCAATGTTGGCGACAGCCGCACGTATCTGTACCGCGAGGACACGCTGCGCCGGGTCAGCAAGGATAACTCGCTGGTGCAGCGCCTGGTCGATCTCGGCCAGATCGGCCCCGATGATGTCTACACCCACCCGCAGCGCAACGCCGTGCTGCGCTCGCTCGGCGACCGGGCGGAGGTGGGTATCGACCTGTATGTCGAGCGGCTGAGGCCGGGCGATGTGCTGCTGTTGTCGTCCGATGGGCTGTGGGAAATGGTGCGCGATCAGCAGATCGCCAGCCTGTTGGCCGAGCATGAGCACCCGCAGGCGGCGGCCGATGCGCTGACTACCACCGCCAACACCAACGGCGGCGAGGATAACATTAGCGCGCTGGTGCTGCGTTTTGGCAGCTACAAGTGATTGTAGATTATAGATTTAGGAGTTACGCAGTTGCCCGTAAGCTTTCGTGTCGCCTGCGGCGGGCAAGGAAAAAATTTATAATTGTTTCGTCGTTTGGTGCAAAGCACCAAAAGACGAAACAAGAAAGATAGATGTTCCATGCT
>JACMIM010000678.1 GCA_014381165.1 Roseiflexaceae bacterium | reverse complement strand
CCAGGGCCGCCCGCATTGGTTACGATCGCCAGCCGCGGCCCACGCGGGCGCGGCTGGCGGGCCAGCAGCTCGGCCATGGCGAACAGGTTTGTCACAGAGTTGACCCGCAGCGCGCCGCAGCGCCTAAGTGCCGCGTCGAACACGGCGTCGCTTTCGACAAGATTGCCGGTGTGCGATGCGGCGGCGCGGGCCGATTCCTCGGTACGGCCAGCCTTAAGAATCACCACCGGCTTGGTCAGCGCGGCCTCGCGGGTGGCCGAGAGAAATGCGCGCGCATCGCCGATCGATTCCATGTAGATCAGAATGCTTTCGGTGCCAGGATCGCTGCCCAGATAGTCGATCGTTTCGCTCCAGCTGACATCCAGCATCGAGCCGAGCGAGATGAAGTGACTAAAGCCGATTTTCTCGCCGAGGCTCCAATCGAGCACGGCGGCGGCCAGCGCGGCGCTATGGCTGACGAACGCGAGGCTGCCGGCCAGTGGCGCTGTGCGAACGCAGCTCGCGTTCAGTCCCTGGCGTGGGCGAATAAGGCCCAGGCAGTTCGGCCCCATCAGGCGCATGCCATGCTGGCGTGCCGCCGCCAGGGCCTGCTGTTCGAGCGCGCCGCCAGCCTGACCGGCAACGCGAAAGCCGCTGGTGACAATAATCGCGCCCTTCACGCCGGCGGCAGCGCACTCGGCCACAATACCTGGCACAGTTGGCGCAGGCGTCACGATCAGCGCCACGTCGATCTGCTCTGGCACCGCCGCCGCCGTGGGGTAGGCTTTTACGCCCAGCACGCTGCGGCGCTGCGGGTTGACCGGGTAAACTGTGCCGCCAAACGGGCTGCTGATCAGGTTCCATAGCGCGGTTCGCCCGAAGCTATTGGCCTCCTCGGTCGCACCGATCACGGCCACCGTGCGCGGGGCAAAAAACACGTCGATTGGGTGCGGGTCGGGCAACAAATGGGTATCCGCAGACATAGCGCCTCTTTTCACCGCAGCGAGTCCAAAGAGCGCGAAGGTGTTTCCTGGTCGCTGCGCTTTGCCCTGTGCGGTGTGGTTATGCGTCGGTGCGTTGTGGCGGGATGATGCCGCGCCTGATTGCCGCCATTGCGGCCTGGGTGCGGTTGGTGACATCGAGCTTCTGGAAAATCTCGCTCAGGCGGTTGCCAACCGTTTTCTCGGAGAGAAACAGCGTGGCGGCGATCGTCTTGTTGTCATTGCCAGCGGCCAGCAACTGCAAGATCTGGCGTTCACGCTCGCTGAACTGCTGCGCGAAGGCCGCGCTGGCGTCGACCCGGCGCATTGCGGCAAACACCTGGGCAGTCAGCGCCGGATCCAGCGCCGATTCGCCGCGAACGACTTGCTCGATCACGCTGAGCAGCTCGGCGGCGTCGGCGTCTTTGAGCAGGTATCCGCGCGCGCCGGCGTTGATCGCCTCGACCAAATGCTCGTCCTGGCGGTACATTGTCAGCATAATAACCTTGATGTCAGGCTGGGTAGTTGCCAGGGCGCGTGCAACCTCGACGCCGCTCATCTCGGGCATTTGGATGTCGAGCAGCAGCACGTCTGGGCGCAGCTGTTGGGCCAGTTGGAGGGCATCGCGCCCATTGGCCGCCTCGCCGACCACCTCGAACCCGGTCTTGCGCTCGATCAGTTCGCGCAGACCCTGGCGAAACATGGTGTGGTCATCGGCGAGCATAATCCGTGCAGGAGGCATCAGGCTGTCCTTCTTCAGTCGGATTCAAGAGCAATGTTAGAACTTACGCAATTGGCGGTTTCAGCCTGCGGCAGCATTAGAAAACTATCTTTTTTGTTGCGCTTTTTGGTGCGAAGCACCAAAAAGCGCAACAATTATTGGTTATTTCCTTAGCTGGGATGAGAGATCAATGCTTTGCACTCGTCGAGGAATGACCGCGCGCACGTGCGTGCCTGCGCCGGGCTGCGAGTGCAGTTCAAGCCGCCCGCCAAGCAGCTGAAGCCGCTCGCGCATCTGGCGCAGGCCAACATGGCCGGGCTGCTGTTCGGGGTGAAGCTCGGTCGCAAAGCCACGGCCATCATCGCGCACACTGATCAGCAGCTCGCCTTCGGCGTAGCGCAGCGTCACCGTTACCGCGCTTGGATGGGCGTGCTTGGCGGCGTTGGTAAGCGCCTCCTGCACAATTCGAAAGCAGGCGGCCTCGATGTCGGCCTCGAGGTCGGCTGGGAGATCATTCAGGGCGATATCGATCTGCCAGCCGTGCTGCTCGGCGAATTCCAGCACATAGCGCTGAAGTCCGGTGGTGAAGCCTAGTTCGTCGAACTGGATGGGCCGCAGTGCAAAGATCGCGCGCCGTAGATCGGCAATTTGGTCGCGTAGAACGTGTTTGAGCTGGATCAGCTCGCTGCGGATACGCTCGGGATCACTGGTCAGCCAGTCGAGCCACAGGTCGATGCGCATGCGCCGAAAGGCCAGCGACTGGGCGATACCGTCGTGAATGTCGCGGGCGATGCGGGCGCGCTCCTCGCCGATCGCCTGCTCCAGCTCGTGGATCGCCACCGCCTCCTGGCTGCGTCGCCGCGCCCCGCTGATCGCTTCGGCGATCTCGCCGCCAATCGTTTCGAGCAGGGCTAGCTCGTCGTCCAGTAGCGCTTGGCTATGGTCGCGCAGCAGTTCGATACTGCCGACAAGCGTGTGGCCATCGTGGAGCGGGATGGTCAGGTGTGCGCCATCGAAGCTGGGGTGAGTATGGAAGGGCTGTGTAAGAATTGCAATGCCGTCGAATTGAAGGGTATCGCCAGTGCTGCGCGCAATGATTGGCCGTGCGCCATCGAACAGCACAATGCGCGCGGCGCGGGAGGGCACCAGCCGTTGTGGCAGCAATGGCGCTGCGTCGAGAATCTGATCAAGGCTGGCGGCGGCGGATAGCTGGCGATTGACATCGCTGAGCAGCGCGAGGTGCGCGCCGGTGCGCTGGAGCTGGGCGCGCAGGCGCACATTCTCGGCCTCGAGCTGTATGATTGTGGTGAGGTCGGCGCGCATCGAAAGCCCCCTGCTGTGGGTATGCAGTGTATTGTAGCATTGATTTTCAGCAGCTTCAGGCGGGGCTTTGCGCTCCCCGCCTGTATGATAGGGGCGGGCAGCCTGGTGCATGTGTGCTAATCTGCCGGGATACGCTCGTTATGGAAGGCTTGGTTGTAGGCCAGGGCACGCAGGCGAGCGATGCGTTCTTCGGTCGCAGGGTGGGTGCGGAAGAGGCCGCCTAGGCCGCCGACGAGTGGGTTGATGATGTACATGTGCGAGGCTGCTGGCGAGACATGCGACGGCGTGTGGCCACGTAGCGATTCCAGTTTTGCCAACGCGCTGGCCAGTGGTAGCGGGTCACCAAGAATCTGCGCGCCGGCGGCGTCGGCGCTATACTCGCGGGCGCGTGAAATCGCCATCTGGATGATCATCGCCGCGATCGGCGCGAGGAAAATCATCAGCACGCCGCCAACCATTTCGGCCAGGCCGCCGCCCTCCTCTTCGTCGCTGCCGCCCAAGCCACCGAAGATCATGGCCCACATAGCCATATCGGCCAGCATAGTAATCGCGCCAGCCACAGTAGCGGCCACACTGGCGATCAAGGTATCGCGGTGTTTAATATGAGCCAGTTCGTGGGCGACCACGCCGGCAAGTTCGTCGCGCGTCATCATGCGCATCAGGCCAGTTGTCACAGCGACCGCACCATGCTTCGGACTGCGCCCGGTCGCAAAAGCGTTGGGCATGTCGGCCTCGATGATATAGACGCCTGGCTTCGGCAGAGCCGCCCGTTGCGCAAGCTGCTCGACCATGTGATGGAACTCGGGAGCCTCTTGCTCGCTTACTGGCTGGGCGCGGCTCATCTTGAGCGCCAGCGAGCTTGAGAACCACCAGGCCCCCATATTGAGCGCTACTGCCAGGCCAAAGGCGATCAACATGCCGCCAGTTCCGCCGATCGCCGAGCCAATCACGATAAACAATCCGGTGATCGCCGCCAGCAGCACACCGGTCTTTAGATTATTCCAAATATGCATACGCTGATTCCTTCCTTCGCTCTAAACCCGCAATACTTTAGTCGCCCGCTGGCTGGTGCTCGCCGCCAGTGCGCTCGATGCGGCGTGCGCGCACCAGCGAGGCGATCACTGAAGCCGCGATGATCGAGACGACCACGCCAAGCGAGATCTCGGTCGGTATCTTCCAGGCAGTATCGGTCAACAGCATCTTCACGCCAACAAATGTCAGCACCACGGCCAATCCCAGCTTGAGGTAATGGAACTTGTGGATCATGTCGGCAAGCACAAAGTACAGCGAGCGCAGCCCGAGAATCGCAAACACATTCGAGGTGTAGACGATGAATGGGTCTTGTGTCACCGCAAAGATCGCTGGAATCGAATCGACCGCGAAGACCAGATCGGTGAACTCGACCATGATCAAACAGAGAAATAGCGGGGTCGCCATGAGTATGCCATGTTGCCGGGTGAAGAACTTTTGGCCGTCATACTCGTTGCTGACCGGCATGAAGCGGCGGAACAGCTTGATGATCGGGTTCTTCTCGGGGTCGATGCCCTCATCCTTGTGAAACGCCATCCTGATGCCGGTGAAGATCAAGAACGCGCCAAAGATGTAGATAATCCAGTGAAACTCCTTGATCAGGGTTGCACCAAGCGCAATCATCACGCCACGCATGACCAGTGCGCCTAGGATACCCCAGAACAGCACGCGGTGCTGGTAGCGCTGTGGCACTGCGAAGTAGCCAAAGATCAGCGCGATCACAAAGATGTTGTCGACACTTAGCGATTTTTCAAGCAGATAGCCGGTTAGAAAAGCAAGACCGGCCTCGGAGTTAGTGTAAGTGCTGCCAGGTGAGATACGATCCCAGAACAGGTACAGCACCACATTGAACACCAGTGCCATGCTGATCCACAGTACGCTCCAGCCCGCCGCTTCTTTGAACTTGACCTCGTGCGCATCGCGGTGGAACACGCCGAGATCGAGGGCGAGCATGGCGATCACAAACGCATTGAAGCCAATCCAGATCCACAGTGTGTTGTCCAACGTTGTTCCCCTTGTCACAAACGGCACAAAAAAACGGCAAGACCATCACAGCATATGCCGTGATGGTCTTGCCATTGGGTATTCAGGTGGCCGGAAGCAGCGCTTCGTATTGACGGCCGCCTGACTCGCAGTGCGAGCGGCTACTCCCCATCTGTACAGGAGTATACCGGCAATTGCACAGCTGTACCAGGGGAAAACTTCCCGCTCGCCTGGCGTATATTCTTGCACGCGCACCGGGCCGCAGGCGGGTTGAAACCCGCTACTGCCATGCAAAACGCGCTGAAGTGCGTTGGACGTGGAAATTGGCTCTAGCCAGAAACCGCAGTCTGCTGAGGGGTTTGCAGGCTTTGTTCGTTGCGAACAGTATCATACTCGCTGCGGTGGAAGGCCAGGGCAGCCTCAAGCGCGGGGCCGATGCCCTTGTGCTTTTGGTCGCTGAACAGGCGGGCCACGCGGGTGCGCTTGCCCTCATACACACGCACGAACCAGCCGTGGGTGCGGCGCGAAGGCTGGTCGATCCGGCTAATGCCCTTTGGTCGGCCGGTAATGCGCAGCATCTGGCCTTTGTTGATCCAGCTCACGCCGCCGCCAATCAACATCTCGGCGGCAGTCCAGTAGCCGTCCTTGCGAGTACGCACGCGCAGCACAATCCCGGTTTGCTCTGGAAGCCCGTCGGCGGCTTTGACCAGAACAATATCACCGATGTGTGGCGTTTCCTTCATGAGCGGACTCCCTTCTATCACAAACGCAGTGAGTAAGTGCTCCAGCCTAGAGCTGTGCTTAGGGTGAGTACGGAACAGAAGTATAGGAGAATCCTGTATATGGTGAACATTGTTACACACAATCTTGAAAATTGGAAGAGAGCACTTCCTTTTTGCAGGGTTCGTGCAATGTCATTGGAGCTGCGCTCCAAACCTCGCTTTTCTTGCTTTTTTGGCGGCACCGCCGCCAAAAAAAGCAAGAAAAAGATATTGAGAGTGGCGAAGCCACCCCCAAACCCCCGCCGGAGGCGACGTTGCACGAGCCCTGTTGCTTTTTACCAGCAGATAACGAACTTGGCGATTTCCGCCGTTTGGTTATTCGAACGTTAACCTGCGGATAGGCTGTTCACAACATTCGGTTGGTATGCTAGATTCGTCTAGCAGCACGCTGGTGTATCTGCTGTGCTGTCGGGCGTCAAGCGCCGGGCTTGATTGAGCTGCTATCGGCGAGGAGGAAACAGCCGATGCGTGTCGCATTAATGACCGAAACTTTTCTGCCGGATACGAATGGCGTGGTGAGCACACTGTGCCGGCTGCTGGAGCACCTTCAGGCCAACGGCCACGAGGCCATGCTGTTTGCGCCGCACGATGCGCCGGCGAGCTATGCTGGCGCACAGATCATTCCGCTGGCTGGCATGCCGCTGCCGATGTATCCCGATCTCAAATTCACGCCCCCACAGTTCGGCATCACCGCGCAACTGCGTCGCTTCAAGCCCGATCTGCTGCATCTGGCTGGCCTGGTGGCGCTTGGCCCGACCGGGCGCTATGTGGCCGATGTGCTCAACTTGCCGCTTGTGGGCGCGTATCATACCGATTTTCCGGCCTACAGCACGCATTACGGCCTTGGCTGGCTCAAATCGACCGCGTATAGCTACCTGCGCTGGTTCCATAACCGCTGCGGGGTCAACCTGTGTCCTTCGTCGGCAACGATTGCCGACCTGCGAGCGCATGGCTTTCGGCGGCTACGGCTGTGGGGGCGCGGCGTCGACACAGTTCGCTTTCACCCTGGCCATCGCAGCGAGGCCTGGCGGCGCTCGGTTGGCGCGCAGCCCGACGAGCGCGTGCTGCTGTATGTTGGGCGGCTGGCAACCGAAAAGCGGGTCGAACTCCTGGTCGAAGCACTGCGACAGACTGAAAATGCCCGGCTGGTGCTGGTGGGCGATGGCCCGGCCCGGCCTGGATTAGAACACGCATTCCGCGGATTGCCAGCCCACTTCAGCGGCTTTCTGCGTGGGGATGACCTGGCCGCTGCCTATGCCAGCGCCGATATGTTTGTGTTTCCATCGGACACCGAAACGTTTGGGCAGGTGGTGCAGGAGGCCATGGCATCCGGCCTGCCAGTGGTGGCGGCGCGGGCCGGCGGTGTCACCGATCTGGTGCGCGATCAGGTGACAGGCACATTCTTCGAGCCGGGAAGCTCGGCCAAGCTGGGGGCGCAGCTGGCAACCCTGCTAGCTATGCCAGAGCGCTACCAGGCTATGGGCCGCGCCGGGCGTGCCGCTGCCGAGCTACGCTCCTGGCCAAGTGTAATGGACGAACTGCTTGGCCACTACACGCGCGTCGAGCGGCGCTGGCGTAGGCCGCACCTACGGCGCAGGGCCGCCTCGCTGTAAGCTGAACGAAAGTTTGCTACGAAGACACGAAGGCACGAAGATCTTTTTGATCTTCGTGCCTTCGTGTCTTCGTGGCAGTTGCTGGCGGCTGTAAATGCCAGCCTGGAACTGCCTACGACATCTCGCTGGCCTGCACGCGCACGCCGCTTGCGCTAGCAGCTGTGCTGCGCAGCACGATCTTCTTGAGTTCGCTGAGCCAGAGCACACTGCTGCCGACCACCACACAGACCAGCCAGTCGAATCCGCTGAGCGCGACGGTGCCGAAGGCAGTTTGCAGCAGCGGCACGTAGATCACGGCAACCTGGAGTGCCGCCGAGAGCAGCACCGCGCCCCACAGCCAGAGATTCGTGAGCAGGCTCTCGAAGGCGCTGCGTCGGCTGAAACGGGCGTTGAACACATTGAACAGCTGAAAGAACACCAGCGTGGTAAAGGCCATTGTGCGGGCGTAGATCATGTCGCCAGGGGCCGCCGAGCTGAACAACCCGCCGGGCAGCGACCAGTCCATTACGCCAAGGGTGCCGAGCGCCATGATCACACCCACAAAGACGATGTCGAACCACATGAGGCGCGTGATCACGCTGGTGCGCGGGTCGCGCGGCGGGCGATCCATGACAGCATGGTCGGCAGGGTCGATGCCGAGCGCAAGCGCTGGGCCGGAGTCGGTCATCAGGTTGATCCACAGAATCTGGGTGGCCAGCAGCGGTACTACAATCGTGCTGCCCTCCTCGGCCACTAGCCCGATCACGCCGGCCAGCGTGACGCCGAAGAACATCACGAATACCTCGCCAATGTTGGAGGAAAGCAGGTAGCGCAGGAACTTCTGGATGTTGGCGAAGATCGAGCGGCCCTCTTCCACCGCCGAGACAATCGAGGCGAAGTTGTCGTCGGTCAGAATCATGTCGGCAGCGCCCTTCGACACGTCGGTGCCGGTGATGCCCATGGCCACGCCGATGTCGGCAGTCTTCAAGGCTGGCGCGTCGTTGACACCGTCGCCAGTCATGGACACAATCTCGCCACTGCTCTTGAGCGACTGGACGATGCGCAGCTTGTGATCGGGCGCGACGCGGGCGAATACCGAGTGCTTGCGCACCAGTTCCAGCAGCGCCGCATCGTCGGCCTTTTGCAGCTCGGCCCCGGTGACTGCGCGCTCGCCCGCCTTGATGATGCCAAGTTCAGCGCCGATCGCGGCAGCGGTGGAGGGGTGATCGCCGGTGATCATAATCACGCGGATGCCGGCCTTCTGGGCCTCCTGCACCGCCACGCGGGCCTCGTCGCGCGGCGGGTCGATCATCCCAACCACGCCGATCCAAACGAAATCGTGTTCGACTGATTCGTCAAGTTGGTCGGTAGCCTGGGGTGGCAGCGTGCGAAAGGCTACACCGATCGTGCGCAAGGCCTCGTTGGCCAATCCTTCGATCTGCTGCTGAATTTCCGTTCGCCGCTGCTCATTCAGCGGTTGCGCCTCGTGGCCGACCAGTTCGTGGGTGCAGCGGGCTAATAACACATCGGGCGCGCCTTTTGCGCCCAGCCGCAATTCGTCGTCGCTCTGGCTGTCACGGTGGGCGGTGGTCATCATCTTACGCTCGGAGGTGAAGGGCACCTCGCCGCTGCGCGGAAAGCGCTCCTGCATGTCGTCGGCAGTCAGCCCAACCTTCTGCGCCGCCACCACTAGCGCGCCCTCGGTCGGGTCGCCCTGCACCTTCCAGCGGCCCGCTTCTTCAACCAGCGTGGCGTTATTCACCAAGGCGGCGGCGCGCAGCACACGCTTGATTTCATACAGCTGCGCTTCGTCGCCAATTGGCTGGCCGCCGCTGGATAGCGATCCTTCCGGCGCGTAGCCAGTTCCGCTCAGGTCGGCGCGCCCGCGCGCAGTGACAATCGCGCGCACCGTCATCTCGTTTTTGGTCAGCGTGCCAGTTTTGTCGGTGCAGACCACAGTGGTCGAGCCGAGTGTCTCGACCGAGGAGAGTTTGCGGACGATCACATTGCGCTTGGCCATGCGCTGCATTCCCAACGACAGCACGATTGTGGTAATTGCGGTCAGGCCCTCTGGTACGGCGGCGACTGCCAGCGAAACGGCCAGCAGCAGCACCTCGACAATATCGGCCAGGCCGCGCACATCGGCGACAAAAAAGATCGTCGCGGCCATGATCACCGCGATCGCGATCACGATAATCCCCAGCAGCCGCCCGACCCGGTCGAGTTCCTTTTGCAGCGGGGTTTCGCCCTCCTCGGTTCGCTGGAGCGTGCCAGCGATTTTGCCAATCTCGGTGTGCTGCCCGGTGCCGGTGACAATCGCGCGGCCACGCCCCGAGGTCACGGCAGTGCTGCTGAAGATCATGTTCTTCTGATCGCCAATGCCGGCCTCCTCGGCAATCGGCGCGATGTTCTTGGAAACCGAGGTGCTTTCGCCGGTCAGCGCCGATTCAGCCACGCGCAGCGCGATCGCATCGAGCAGGCGACCGTCGGCGGGCAGCGTGTCGCCCTCCTCGATCAATACAATATCGCCGGGAACAAGATCGGCGGCGGCGATCTCCTGCTGGCGGCCGTCGCGCAGCACGCGGGCATTCGGGGCCGACATCGCCTGGAGCGCGGACACGGCCTGCTCGGCGCGCGCCTCCTGCACAAAGCCCAACACGGCGTTTAGCAGCACAATCGCCAGGATGGTCAGCGTCTCGAACGGGATAGCCTCCTCGCGTTCGAGCAGCCAGGCCACAAATGAGATCACAGTGGCAGCCAGCAGCAGCAGGGTCAGCGGGTTTTGGAACTGGATTAGAAAGCGCCGCCAGGCTGGTGTCGGCGGTTCTTCAGGGAGCAGGTTGGGGCCGTACTGCTGGCGGCGGGCCTGCACCTCGGCGTCGGACAGGCCGCGCTGGGCGTCGCTGCCAAGCTCGGCCAGCACCTGATCGGCGGGGCGCTGGTAGGCCAGCGCGGTGTCGGGCGTCGTGGGAGTCGACATCATTGCTCCTTGTGAGCGGGCTACGAGTATAACCGCCACCCGCAGGTAGCGGCGTGCGGGCTTGGTGCTTCGACATGCCAGCGTCGGCGGGAAGATACAACCTAAATCAGCATGATGTATGCCGCGCCAGGTAGCGCTGGTAGTGGGCGAAGCCCAGGTCGAAACGTGGTATAACTGATTTCACGGTTGCGTCGGCTCAACTGCCGCCGTCGGGTCGTTGGCACGTCACCGCGTACATCGTGTTCGTGAGAGGAGCGCTATGCGAGCAATTGATCATCAGCCATACCTGCGGGCCGAGCAGTACCATACGGCTGCGAACCTTGACGCCCGGATCAGCATGCACCAGCGCTTCAGCCAAAATAGCTATGGTGTGCCGCGCTGGCTATTCGACCAGGTTGATGCGAGGAGCACGCACATGTTTGAGATCGGCTGCGGCTCGGGCAATATCTGGCAGGAGAATGCCGCCAGGATGCCAGATCACTGGCAACTAACCCTGTGCGACTTCTCGCGTGGTATGGTCGCTCAAGCACAGCAGAATCTTGCGGCTGCGGGCGTTGCGGCCCGGTACCTTGTAGCCGATGCGCAGGAGCTACCGTTGCAAGAGGCAACGTTCGACGCGGCGTTTGCGCATTTTATGCTCTACCATGTGCCGGATCGCTGTCGTGCGCTTGGCGAGCTACGCCGCGTTTTGAAGCCAGGTGGGCGGCTGTATGCTGCGACTAATGGTCGCCAACATCTGAGCGAACTCTTCGATCTTGCTCAACAGTTCGATGCGCAGTTCAACGGCTGGCGCAACTCGGCCTCGGAAAGCTTCAAGATCGAGAATGGGGCTGCACAACTGGCCGCGCACTTTAGCAAGGTCACGCTTCTGCCCTATCATGATGAGTTGCTTATTAGCGACCCTGAGGCGGTAGTAAGCTATATTGCGTCGTTCGCGCCACTAAGCGTGGCGCAGCAGGCCGACTTCTCAGCTTTTGTGCGCGATGCTTTCAACCTGAATGGTGGCGTCCTGCGCGTTACCAAGGCTTCAGGCCTGTTTATTGCCGAGTGCTGAACACTTACAATGATTACGGGCGCAGGCGGGTTCAAACCCGCTGCTGCGATGCAAAACGCGCTGAAGCGCGTTGGACAGGGTTGAACGCGCTTCAGCACATTTTGGCGTAGCAGACGCCGGATTCATCCGGTGGCCGTCGTGGCGGCGCAAAAGTTTACGGCACAATCGATGATTACTGTCATCACACCAACAGCT
>JACMIM010000677.1 GCA_014381165.1 Roseiflexaceae bacterium | reverse complement strand
TGCACCTCCACAGCTTGCGGCATCTCTGGCCGTATCGGCTGCGTTTTCATTTCGAAGACTGATCACCCAGAACAGAGAACAGAAAACAAATAATGAATTGTATCCTGTATTCCTTGATTCCTTGTTCTTGGTTCTTCCTACAGCTTAATCTCGATATCCACGCCTGCTGGCAGATTCAGCTTCATCAACGCATTGATAGTCTGCTGACTCGGATCCAACACGTCGATCAACCGTTTGTGCGTACGAATTTCGAACTGCTCCTGCGAATCCTTGTCGATGAACGAGCTACGGATCACACTGAACTTTTCGATTTTGGTCGGGAGCGGTACGGGGCCTGCAACCAGCGCACCCGTTCGCTCCGCCGCCTCAACTATTTGACGTGCCGACTGATCTAATATCTTGTGGTCATACGCCTTGAGGCGAATGCGCACCTTTTGCTTCGCCATATGGTTCCTCACTATCCTCAATCGTACGTGTTACAAGGGACAGGGGGCGGAAGTAATGCACATCCGCCCCCTATGACCAAGCAATTCGTTACCTAGACAACACTACGTAACAATCTTGGTCACGACACCGGAGCCAACCGTGCGGCCGCCCTCGCGAATCGCGAAGCGCAGGCCTTCCTCGATCGCCACCGGCACGATCAGCTCCACGTCCATCTCGACGTTGTCGCCCGGCATCACCATCTCCATGCCGTTCGGCAGCAGGCACGACCCGGTCACGTCGGTCGTCCGCACATAGAACTGCGGCCGATACCCCGCGAAGAACGGCGTGTGCCGCCCGCCCTCTTCCTTCTTCAGCACATACACCTGCGCCTTGAACGCCTTGTGCGGCTTGATCGAGTTCGGCGCGTTCAGCACCTGCCCGCGCTGCACGTCCGCCCGCTCGATGCCGCGAATCAGGATGCCCACGTTGTCGCCGGCTTGGCCGGCTTCCAGCGTCTTCTGGAACATCTCCACCCCCGTCACCACCGTCTTGCGCGGCGCGGTCTCTTCCATCCCCGTGATCTCGATCGTCTCGCCCATCTTGATCATCCCGCGCTCGATCCGCCCGGTCACCACTGTGCCACGGCCCTTGATCGCAAACACGTCCTCGATCGGCATCAGGAACGGCTGGTCGACCTTGCGCTCCGGCGTCGGGATGTAGTCGTCCACCGCCTGCATCAAATCCAGGATCGGCTTGTACTCCGGCGCATTGATGTCGGTCGCGGTCGACGACAGCGCCGCCAAGCCCGAGCCACGGATAATCGGAATATCGTCGCCGGGGAAATCGTACTTGACCAGCAGCTCGCGCATCTCCAGCTCGACCAGCTCCAGCAATTCCTCGTCGTCCATCATGTCGACCTTGTTGAGGAACACGACCATGGCGGGCACCTGCACCTGGCGGGCCAGCAGGATATGCTCCTTGGTCTGCGGCATGGGGCCGTCCGGGGCCGACACCACCAGAATCGCGCCGTCCATCTGGGCGGCACCGGTAATCATATTCTTGATATAATCGGCGTGGCCAGGGCAATCGACGTGGGCGTAGTGACGGTTGACGGTTTCGTACTCGACGTGGCGAATAGCGATCGTGATGCCACGAGCGCGCTCTTCGGGGGCGTTGTCGATCTGGTCATATGAGGTGAACTTGGCAGCTCCCCGCAGCGACAGCACCTTGGTGATGGCGGCGGTCAGCGTGGTCTTGCCGTGATCGACGTGGCCGATCGTGCCAATGTTCACATGCGGCTTATTGCGCTCGAACTTCTGTTTTGCCATTGTAATTTACTCCTGAAAAATTGCAGGTTGCAGATTGCTAGACCGAAATCTACAATCTGCAATGCTTACTGGCCGCGCTTCTCGATAATCTCTTTTGCCAGGTGATCCGGCAGCGGCTGGTAGTACGCAAACTCCATTGAGGAGGACGCGCGGCCCTGGGTAGCTGAACGAAGGTCCGTCGTGTAGCCGAACATTGCACCTAGTGGTACAAACGCCCGCACGATCTGCGCGTTCGCCCGCGCCTCCATGCCTTCGACTTGCCCGCGCCGCGCGTTTAGGTCGCCCAGCACAGCACCGAGGAAATCGTCGGGCGTCGTGACTTCAACCTTCATAATCGGCTCCAGTAACTGCGGACGGCCCTTGCGGACACCATCCTTCAGCGCCATGGACGCGGCGATCTTGAATGCCATTTCCGAGGAGTCAACCTCGTGAAATGAGCCATCGTAGAGAGTGGCTTTGATATCGACCACTGGGAAGCCAGCAATAACGCCAGTCTGCATGGCTTCCTTGACGCCAGCCTCTACTGGACCGATGTATTCACGTGGCACCGAGCCGCCGGTGGTAGCGTTGATGAACTCAAAGCCTTTGCCCGGCTCATTCGGCTCGAAGCGCATCTTGACGTGGCCATACTGACCTTTACCACCAGACTGGCGCACGAACTTACTGTCGACATCTGAGTTTTGGCTGATCGACTCGCGGTAAGCCACCTGGGGTTTACCAACATTGGCCTCTACCTTATACTCACGCTTCATGCGATCGACGATCACCTCAAGGTGCAACTCACCCATGCCAGCAATGATCGTCTGGCCGGTTTCCTGATCAGAGGAGACTTGGAAGGTCGGGTCTTCCTCAGAGAGGCGAGCTAGTGCCATACCCATCTTGTCCTGGTCGGACTTGGTCTTGGGTTCAACGGCTAGCCGAATGACCGGCTCAGGGAAGCGAATGCTTTCCAACAAAACCGGTTTGTCAACATCACAAATCGTATCGCCGGTGAAGCTGTACTTCGGCCCGATGATTGCGGCGATATCGCCCGCATAAACTTCTTTGATGTCTTCACGGTGATTTGAATGCATCTGAACCAAGCGACCAATACGCTCACGCTGATTGCGGCTGGTGTTAGCGACATAGCTGCCGGCTTCAACCTTGCCCGAGTACACGCGGAAGTAGGCCAGCTTGCCAACATACGGGTCGGCAACGATCTTGAAGACCAAGCCGGCGAACGGCGCGTTATCATCGGCGGGGCGCAGAACCGGCTCGACGCCTTCGTCGCCCAGCACCTCGCCCGGCTTCGAACCCTGCACCGGCGGAATGTCTAGCGGTGACGGTAGGAAGTACACCACCGAATCAAGCAGGAGCTGCACAGCCTTGTTCTTGAGCGCGGCACCACACAGCACCGGCACCAACTTGTTGGCGATCACGGCGGTGCGCAGCGCACGGCGCAGTTCTTCAAGGCCGAGTTCCTCGCCCTCCAAGTACAGCAACATCAACTCGTCGTCGGTCTCGGCGATCGCCTCGATCGCTTCCTGGCGCATCCGAGCGGCGCGCTCAGCATACTCCGCTGGAATGCTATCCTGCACCTCAAAGCCACCTTGATCGTCGGTGAAGAAGATGGTTTTGTTGTCCAGAACGTCGACGACGCCGCGAAAGCGATCTTCCGAACCCATCGGAAAAACGATCGGCACTGGCTTGGCACCTAGGCGATCCGTAATCATCTGGACGGTGCGCTCGAAGTTTGCGCCAGTGCGATCCATCTTGTTGACAAAACAGATGCGCGGGACGTGATACTTGTCGGCCTGACGCCAGACTGTTTCGGACTGCGGCTCGACGCCGGCGACGGCATCGAAAACCACCACGCCGCCGTCAAGCACGCGCAGTGAGCGCTCCACCTCGGCGGTAAAATCGACGTGGCCGGGCGTATCAATAATATTTACGCGGTAGTCGATACCAGCAACTGTCCACGCTGCTGTCGTGGCGGCAGAGGTGATCGTAATACCGCGCTCACGCTCTTGCTCCATCCAGTCCATGACAGCCGTACCCTCGTGGACTTCACCAATCTTATAGCTACGACCCGTGAAGAAGAGGATTCGCTCGGTGGTGGTGGTCTTGCCCGCATCAATGTGGGCGATAATACCAATATTTCGAATTCGCTCGAGTGGATATTCTCGTGCCATAATATTTTCTACTTCTCCGCGACGCACGGCCAGAAGGCCGATTGCAGATTGCAGATTGTAGATTGAAGTGCCGACTGTCCGACAATCTGCAATCTGCAATCCTTAGAACTTGCCGTAGTGAGAAAACGCGCGGTTCGCCTCAGCCATGCGCTGCACGTCTTCCTTGCGCTTGATGGTGTTACCAGTGTTATTGAAGGCGTCTACTATTTCGCCGGCCAGTTTATCGTGCATGGGCCGACCGGTCTTGGCGCGAGCCGAAGTGAGCAACCAACGCATTGCCAGGGCTTGACGACGATCGGCCTTGACCTCGACTGGTACCTGATAGGTAGCACCACCCACGCGCTTGGGCTTGACCTCAATCGCTGGGCCAGCATTGCGGATGGCGATTTCGAATACTTCCATCGGCGTACGATTCAGGCGCTGCGACGCTAGCTCAAGCGCATTGTACACGATTCGTGTCGCTACGCTCTTTTTACCGCGCTGCATCACCTTGTTGATGAATTGCGACATCAGCACGCTGTTGTAGCGAGCGTCTGGCGCAGGGATTCGCTTCTCGATTGTTCCTCGACGGGGCATTGTTTTACCTCAGCAGTATTGCGTGTTGCGGATGACGTAAGCGTGTCCAAATCACAAAACACACAATATGTACCACGAATCCTAGCGCTTCTTCGCCGGGGCAGCGTTCTTCTTTGTACCGTACTTCGAACGGCCCTGCTTACGGTTAGCTACACCCTGAGCATCCAGTGTACCGCGCACAATGTGGTAGCGCACACCCGGAAGATCTTTCACACGGCCACCTCGGATCAGCACCACCGAGTGTTCCTGTAGGTTGTGCCCCTCGCCAGGAATGTAAGCCGTAACCTCCATGTTATTGGAAAGCCGCACACGCGCGATCTTGCGCAACGCCGAATTCGGCTTTTTAGGGGTCATGGTACGAACCTGCGTGCAAACGCCGCGTTTGAATGGCGCACCTTTGCTGCGGGTCATCTTGCCCTTAAGCGAGTTGTAGGTGAAGCGCAAGGCCGGTGCCTTGGTCTTTTTCGCAACCGGTTTGCGCGGTTTTCGAATGAGCTGGTTGATCGTCGGCATCCTGTCAGTTCCTCCGTTGACGCCTAACCCTGGATCCAATGCTTCGTAGCCAAACGTGATATGTTTTTTTGGCCTTTTATATAGCAAGGCCGTTGACAAAAAAAACTGGAACCCTTGTCTGGTCGCAGCGATAGCCACGCCTTAGATGAGGATCCACCGTGCGCTGGCGCGAAGCAAATGCTTTGTACGCAGCGATTTGAGAGTATACCATACGCTATAGGCCGTGTCAAACGAAGAAATGTCGCTTTGTTATATGCTCACGCCCTCAGTATAGCCGCAAATTCGCCTTGACATATCGGCCTATCTGATGTATTTTTGAACGACTGTTCATTCAAAATTGCAGGAGATGGATTCGGCTTGTACGGGTGAATGATTATTATTCAAGCTTTCGCGACGCTGCACGGCAGCGAGAGGGGAACTCCATGCCACGAACGCCCCTGCAGTTTCAGGCAGTGCGTGAAGAGCGGCGCGCGCTGATTCTACAGGCCGCCCTACGTGTGTTTGCGCATCACGGTTTCGCCAGCGCCACTGTCCGCCAGGTTGCACAGGAGGCAGGTATCGCGCAAGGGCTGCTTTATAGCTACTTCGCGAGCAAGGAAGCTGTTCTCCGCGCCATTATGGAAGAAAGTATGCGCGATGTGTTGGAATCGTTTACCGAAGCGCACGCCGGCACATCATCGGAAGCCCAACTTGAGTTGCTGCTTCGCCACAGCTTCGTCCTGATAGACCAACACCGTGATTTTTGGCGACTTAGCTACAGTGTACGCATGCAGCCCGAAGTGCTTGCGCAGCTTGGCGAGGCGATCACCGGCTGGATTACTGCGATCACAAGCACACTTGAGGAACACCTTAGCGCGCTCGACTATGCCGACCCGGCGATCGGCGCGCGCATGCTCTTCGCGCAGATTGATGGAGTCGCCCAGCACTATACGCTCGATCCGGAGGGCTACCCGCTTGCTAGGGTGCTCGACGCAATGGTTGCACAGTATGCACGGCGACGACATTAGACACCTGAACCTCATTCCTGACAGTCAGCAACATAAGGAACAGCTCATGCAGCACAACTCATGGCTAGATCACAGCGCTTATCCGTTTGCACCACACTTTATGCACTTGCCAGGAGGCAGGATGCACTATGCTGATGAGGGAAGCGGCGCACCAATTGTTTTTGTGCATGGCACGCCGGTGTGGTCGTTTGTCTACCGCGCATTCATCACAGATCTCTCGCGTGATCACCGCTGCATCGCGCCCGACCACCTCGGGTTTGGCCTTTCCGACAAGCCGACTAGCGCCGACTACCGCCCCGAGGCGCTGGCCGGCAATCTTGCGCAATTGCTTGATACGCTTGGGCTGAAGGACATGACGTTGGTCGTGCATGATTTTGGGGGTCCGATCGGGCTAGCCTACGCGCTAGAGCACGCTGAACATGTGCGACGCCTGGTGATTATGAACACTTGGATGTGGCCGCTGGACGACGACCCTCAGATCGCGCGGATGAGTCGGCTACTTAGCGGGCGGTTGGGCCGTTACCTGTACACTCGGGCGAATATCTCGCCACGCCAGCTGTATCCGCTCATGTTTGGCGACAAGACCAAGTTCGATAAAAATGTTCAGCAACAGTATGTCAAGGCCACGTCTAGACCCGAGGAGCGTATGGCGATGTGGACGCTCGCTCGCGAATTGGTGAATTCAACCGATTGGTACGCCCAGCTCTGGTCGAAGCGCGAACACCTAGCCAGTATTCCGACGCTGCTGCTATGGGGAATGAAGGATGCGGCTTTTCCGCCAAAGCACCTCACGCGCTGGCGCGCAGCGCTGCCCCACGCGCAGGTAGTCTCCTTTCCTGAAAGCGGTCACTTCGTCCAGGAGGAAATGCCTGACAAGGCGATCAACGCTATTCGCAGCTTTCTAGAAACGTAGGGAAAGGAGCATTGCGGCGTGCTGTGTGCTATGGTTCAGCATACGGAAACAGAATGAGCAACCACCGAATTGAGGCGCACATGATTATCAACCAGCGGCAGGACACTTGGGAGGTTATTTACCATCGCGGCCACGCATTATTGGCTGCCAAGCTAGCTGCGCGCTGGTCTCATAGCGACCGGCCCGCACGCTTGATCGAGAGCATCGCTGCGATCTTCAATCATGATGATCTGGAGCGCGAGTGGGAGGGTAATCACCTTGGGCCAAATGGTATGCCGCTCGACTTCACGCTGAATGAAAAGCTGGAGGTCGATAAAATCGAGCGGTTGGTCGAAGGAGCTTCCTATCGCGCTCGCTTTGTGGCACTCCTAACATCGATGCACGTCAGTTTTTTATTCGAGCCGATGCGCGGCAACGATAAGAAGCTCGACACGCTGCTCGACGATCAGACCGTGTTACAGAAAAGCCTGCGGAGTGCGCTCAAGCTGAAGAAGGGCGAGGTTGAACAGGACTACGCCTTTATGCAGTGGTGCGATCGGCTTTCGCTTATTCTCGCACGCCGCGAACTGCCTGAGCGCGAGCGCCGCCTGGAGATAAGCAAAGGCCCGGATGGCAGGCGCTACGATATTCTTCAGCGCGAAGATGAGACCATCACTGTCGAGCCGTGGCCATTCGAGGACGATGCGTTTACTGTTGATCTTGAGGCTGCATATTTGACCAAGATTATTTTCGAGGACAATGCGGAGCTGACAGCGGCGCTCAAAGCGGCGGAGGTACACACGCTTGAGTGGCGCTTTGTAAGGGGGTAGAGCGGAGGAACCGGACAGGGCGGGCACGAGGCCCGCCCCAACAGGAGTTATACACGCTCTTTGGCGCGGTGGAGGCGAACCGTTCGAACGGCCATGGTCATGCCAAGGAGAGCTAGGCCAAACAGTGGGACGCCAGTGCTGGTGTCAGGCAGTGTGGGCGCGCCATCACTTGATGTACCGCCAGCCACCCGTGTCGGCGCGGGCGTGGGCGCGCTAGTAGCTGCAGTTGAGGCACTGGTCGCCGTGGCGAGGACATTGGTCGCCGTGGCGGGAGCACTGGCTGCTGTGGCTGGGGTCGCTGTGGCCGCCGGTGCGCTTGTTTTGGTGACAGTGGCCTGTTGTGGCGGCGCACCGACGACCAGCAGCGAAACTGCGTTCGAGTAGGCCTGGAGCGGCAGGCCGTCGGCGGCAAGCGAGGACTGACTGACGATAGTGGTGCCAGCGGCAACACCTGGGCGAATGCGTGTCTCGATCACAATTTCGACACCTTCGCCAGGAGCGAGCGCAGCCAACTTGAGCGAGACAGTGTTCGCGCTGACCGTCGGGTCGCCGCCGCGATCGGCCCGTGCGCTTAACACTTCCAGGTTGGTCGGCAGCTCGCTCGCGATGGTGATATTGGTGTAGTTAGGGCTGCCTGCTGTGCGGTTATTGCGTGCGGCGATGACATAGTTCACTTTTTGGTCAGGATAGGCGCTGCCCCAATCGCTGGCCATTCGGAAGTACAACCCACTATCTGGCGTCGGCAGAACTGAGGTTGCGGTCGGGTTATTTGCAGCAGTTTCTGGGCCAGCCGCCGTAGCCCGCGCCTGAGCAGTCGCAGTTGCCTGACCTGATACCTGAGTTGCTGCGGCTGGCCGAGCGCTGGCCTGCGGCTGCGGGCGGTTGGGCGCAGGTATCTGCGTGGGCCGAACCACGCCTGGTTGATTCGTCGGCGCTGCACCAGGTTGTACGGCTGGCGGCAATGGTGGCAGTGGCGGGTTAGTTGGAACCGGCGCTGGCTCGTCGCCGCCACCGCCGCCACCGCCGCCACCGCCGCCACCGCCGCCACCAGCTGTTGGCTGAGGGCGCTCAGTTGCGCCCGGTGTGGCGGGTTGCGTGGGCACACCTGGTGTAGCTGGCTGAGTGGGTACACCAGGGGTGCCTGGTTGAGTGGTTGGTGGTACCGTGATGCCGGTGGGACTGGGGCCAGAAGTTGGCTGCGTGACCGTTCCGGCCGGCGTGGTAGCTACTGGTGTCCCGCCCGTTGGCGTGGCAACGGTGGGAGCTGGATCGCCGGCAATGTTGACCGTGACGCGGTTCGACACATCGGTGATGCCAGCATTTTCTGACGGGCTGAGGATCTCGCCGGTAGCAATATTTTCCTGTGGGCCAGGCGGAGCGTTTGCTCGAACGCGTGTGACAATTGTCACGTTCACACCGGCGCTGGTTACGCTCAAGGTGCAATTAACCGTGTTGCCGTTCGCTGTGCAGCTGCCCCCAGCGGATGTGGCGCTCACAAACTCTAGCCCAGCGCCCAGTTGATCAGAAAGCTGCACATTCTCGGCTGTCGCCAAGGTTGTGAACACTGAAACTGAGAATGTAACCGGCTCGTTTGGCCGCGCCGAGGGCACCGAGGCCGATTTCTCGATCGTCAACTTGCCTGGTGGCAATGCCACTGTGGGTGTGCCAGGAACGGCGGTTGGTACAGACGTGCCAGGATCGACGGTTGGCACTCCTGTGCCAGGATCAGTGGTTGGCACGGCAGTGCCGGGGTTAGCCGTCGCAACTGGCGTGCCAGGATCAACTGTCGGCACGGCTGTGCCAGGGTCGACAGTCGCCACTGGCGTGCTGGGATCGACCGTCGGCGGGATAGCACTTGGTTCAGGCGAAGGGCCGGGCGTATCAGTGGGGCCAACGGTGATGCGCTGCAACGGCGGCGCTTGCCGGTCGGCGGCGGGCGCAGGCGGCGGCGAGACCCAGCGGTAGGCCTCGGCATACAGCGGAAAGATAATCATAAGCGTGCTGACGACTATCAGCAGCAGCTCAGTGGGCGTCCAGCGCGCTGGGCCGCGCCGGAGCGGGGAGCGTCTCGTGTGGGCGGGCTTCATGGGCTATCCTTCCTGCCGTGTCGGTCACTCGCCGGGCGACGGCTTCGAATCAAGCAGATCAGCGACCACAACCAGCCGCTGGGTATCCCAATTCGTACAGGTTATCAGTGTTAGCTCGGCGCTGCCGCGCGAGTTGAGCACCTCGACCTGGTTGGGCCAGACGCTTTTCAGTTCGCGCACGCGGTAGCGAAATCGCCAGCCCGCCGAATCAAGAAATAGCTCATCGCCAGCGGTAAGCTGCGGCAGATCGCGGAAGACCGCCCCACGCAGCCCCGCGTGGCCAGCTAGCACCGTATTGCCCTGGTCGCCGGGCAGCGCGGTTGCGTGAAGGTAGCCTGCGGCGTAGTCGGCGACCTGCCAGATTCCATCGGCCACGAACACTTGCGTGACCGGCGTATCAAGCGCGATTGCGGGCGCGACCAATCTGGTTGGCTCGCGCGCCTCGGGCAAGGCAGGGCTACTCACAACCGATCTGGGCACAAAAGCATCGTCTGACGATTCCTGCGGTAAGCTGTAGGGCAGAACCAGGGCGATCGGTTCGGTGGGAGCCTGTGCTGGCTGCGGCGTGGCGGCTGGCGGCGCACTGGCGGCCGCGCGAACAACATCTTGGGTGTATAGCCAATCGCGCAGTGGGCCATCGGTCAGCCAGGCGCAGAAGACCACCAGCGCGACAAAAATCAGGGCGCGCTCGGCGTGCTTGAGCACGCCATCAACCCAGCTGCGGCGCAGAAAGCCACGTAGAGCGTGATCGCGTTGGGCGGGCAGTGAGCGCAACTCGACCGGCACCGGGCGTGAAACGCGCGGCGCTGGAGGTGCTTCGATCAGCGCCTGGAGCAGATCGAAGCTGGAATCATTGGTTGTCTCGCGACGAGAGCGAGGAACGACGGCCATAAGTGCGCCTCGTCAGAGTGGACGTAATGGAAAGAATAGATACACGCTCGACCGATCGAGCAAACAGACATCTATGTTCGATTATACACTATGACAACTCAGATCGCAATGGTACATTGGTCTGCTGCGATCCTGTGTTACATGTTTAGAACAGGGTGTAAAGGGTTAGCGTTCCCAGCGCTTCAGCGTCGGGCTATTGGCCAATTATGTCGGAGAGGTGGCGCACGCCGTCACGGCGTAAGCGGGCCGCGAGATCGCGCTTGAGCGTTTTGACAAGGCCAGGCCCCTGGTAAACGAGCGCGGTGTAGATCTGCACCAGCGATGCGCCAGCGCGCAGATGGCCGTAGGCGTCCTCGGCGCTGGCGACCCCGCCTACGCCGATGATTGGCAACTTACCCTCGGTAGCGCGGTGGAGATGGCGAATCGTCGATCGCGCACGCGCTGTGAGCGGCTGGCCACTTAGGCCGCCGGACTCGCCGCGTGCCGCACTGCGCAGCCCCGCGCGGGCGAGCGTGGTATTGCTCGCGATGATACCGGAAATGCCGGCGGTGAACACAGCCTCGACGATCTGATCGAGCTGGATTGGCGACTGATCGGGCGCGACCTTGACGAACAGTGGGCGCGGGGCTGCAAGCGCCTGATTCCGCTGTGACAATGCGCCCAGCAGGGCCTCAAGCGCTGTTCGGCTCTGGAGCTGGCGTAGCCCTGGCGTATTGGGCGACGAAACATTAATCGTCACATAGTCGCCGAGTGCGGCCAGGCGGTCAAAAGCCAGGAGATAGT
>JACMIM010000676.1 GCA_014381165.1 Roseiflexaceae bacterium | reverse complement strand
CAGCCAGCGGCGTTAGCCGCCAGGCGAATCAGTTGTCGAGGAGCGGCGGTGGCAATGCGTGGCATCTACCTGGTTGGGTTTAGCGGCACCGGTAAATCGACTGTTGCGCAGCTTGTCGGCGCACAACTTGGCTGGTCGGCATACGATCTCGATGGTATGATTACCGAGCAAAGCGGGTTGAGCGTGCCTGCTCTCTTCGAGCGCGAGGGCGAGGCTGGCTTTCGCGCACGCGAAACAGCGGCGTTGCGTTCACTGGCTGGGGCCGCGCCATTTGTGCTGGCGACTGGTGGCGGCGCGGTGATAGCTGCGGAGAATCGCCAATTGATGGCGGCAAATGGCTGGCTGGTGGCGCTGGAGGCGCGGCCCGAACTCCTGCTTGCCCGCATGCAGCGCCAGTTGGCCCTGGCAACCCCCGACGCCGCCCGCCCGCTGCTCTCCACCGACGATCCGCTCGAACGCATTCGCGTGCTCAAGGCCGCCAGGCAGCCTTTCTATGATCTGGCCGACTGGACGCTGCATACCGACCTGCTTTCCCCGCAGCAGGTGGCCGACGAGATCGTGCGTGCGTTCGGATTGTTGAACGATCCACCGCGTTCATAAGGCGCGGTATACTCGCCTTCGGCCGTGTAAAAGGACTGGAGCAAGGAAAGAATACGGTGAGCACCGACGACATCTACGATCTGTTGCGTCGAGCGGTTGTCGAGCTACTCGGCCCGCGCCCCAGCCCCGCGCGCCGCCGTCAACTCGCCATCGATCTGCGTGCAATGGCCGATCAACAGGAGCGCCTGGCCGCCCGCGAAATCCCCAACCGCTCGCAGGAGCTTTCGGCGACGCCCGCGCCAAAGCCACCCAAGGTCGAGCGCAGCCCTGGAATGTACATCCGTATCACCCACGAGCCAGATCCGCAGACTGGTGCAAAGCGCATGCGCCTGGCGATTGCCAAACAAATTTGGTATGACTTGGGTAGCCCCGAGCGGATTGACGTGCAGCGTGCTGGCGATGAGATTTGGCTAGCGCCCACCACCGGCAAGACTGGCTACGCGCTGACGGGTGGCATGAGCACGCAATCCTGCGTGGTTCACTGGAACGCGCCGTTGGCTGTCCTGACGCCAGGACGTTATGCGGCATTTCTGCGTGCTGGAGTTATTGTAGTTGGCGAGCAAGTCGCCTGATGCTGGCTTTTGAATTGTTAGGAGTTACGCAGTTGCCCAACAGGGTTCATTTCGCCTGCGGCGGCCAAGGAACTAACTCATCATTGTTTCGTTGTTTGGTGCAACGCACCAAACAACGAAACAAGAAGATAGATGTTCCATTTCGCCTGCGGCGGCCAAGGAAATAACGAAATAAAAAGATAGATGGTTCAGGCTGCCGCAGGCCGAAGTCGCCAACTGCGTAAGTCCTAATTGTAAAGAATGAGGATCAATACTATTGCACATTGCTATAGATCAAGCGGCGAGCTGGAAATCTGCTAGCTCGCTGATCGTGGCCTGCTGGTAGGCCAACGCCGCGCCCAACGCCGCAGCACGCCCGCCATATTTCATGTCGCTGAAGAAGCGCGCATATTGCGTGCGCTTGCCCTTGTCGCCGCGCACGAACCAGCCATAGGTACGCTTGCGCGGGTGATCGATCCGCGAGATGCCGACTGGCCTGCCGACTACCGGGCCAATATGATCAGCGTAGTACCAGCGGCGGCTTCTTCGCACAAACACCTCGGCGTAGCCCCAGGAGCCGTCTTGAGCACGGTGTACCTGGATCACAATTCCTCTGAGCCGGTCGGGTAGATCGACGACATCACCAATGCGCGGCGGGGTGGTGCGAACAAAGCGTGGTTGACGCGGGGCCTGCGTCAGCTTCTGATCGGCGAGGCGCGAGGCGGCCATCCAGGCCCGTGCGGTTGCGTGGTGCTCGACTTCGACCAAAAGCACTTCATCGGCAGTAAGTTTACGGACGCGTGGCATGTGTTGTAATCCTACAAACTATCGCGGAAAGCAAATAGAGCGTGCTTACTGTTACATTTTCAGCAGGATTGCTGTAGCGGCCCCAAAAGTATTTTGGAACAGAAACGAGCGCTTTGCTGCTATTGTGGCGCATTATAGCATAAGTTCGATTGCGAAATATACGTCCCCTCTGCCTCGTGAGTTTTCGACCGGTGAAGCTGCCGAAATTTCAAAAAGCAGCTTCGTGATCGGTTTTATTCCTCAAAAGCGTTCGCGCTGTTGTGCCCACCGCTTGAGCGCACGCCGCTGTGTGCGTTGATACGCAATCCGCAGCGGTGGGAATATCCCGCTAATCTTCCAGGCCCACCAGAACAATCTTGAGGGGTAGATTGCATCCTGGCCGCGCTCGACACCACGAATGACCGCAGTGGCGACCTGTTCGGCCGATTGTGACGGCCAGGGGATCGGCGGCGTGCTGGCGTTGGCGGCGCGAAAGAAGTTGGTGCGCGTCGAAATTGGGTACACCAGTGCAATGCGGCCGTTTGGCGCAAGCTCATAACGGTAGACCTCGGCAAAGCGATCGAGCGCGGCCTTGCTGGCAGCGTACAGCGCGTAGCCTGGTACACCAAACTTGGCCATGGCCGATGCAGTAATCACCACGCGGTAGGGTCGTTCGGGGTCGAGTTCGCGCAAGCGCAGGGCCATGTAGATCGGCGCGAAGGTATTCAGCTCGAAGAGGCGCTGCATGTGCTGCCAATCGGCCTGGCCACTCTGTTCGTAATAGGCAAAGCCAGCATTGGCAAAGCACAGATCGCAGCCGCCAATCTGCGCCCTAGCATAGGCCAACAGTCGGTCGATCTCGGCGGGTTGCGCGAGGTCGCCAACAAAGCTAAAGATCGTAGCGCGGCCTACGCTTTGTGCTACTGCCGCCGCAAGGCCTGCCGCGTCGCGGTCGGCGGCAACGATCTGGCAGGGGTAGGCGGCCAGCCGCACCAACAGTGCCCGCCCAATCCCCGAAGCCGCGCCGGTGATGATGATCTTACGCTGCGCAATCTTCATCTTCTGCACCTGAATCGTAACTACGAAAACGCGAAGGCCGAAGAAAGTTATCAGTTGCACGGCCTTTGTGTCTTCACGTCTTCGCGGTTATATGGTTCGGCGTGAACTCATTCATGGTCAACGGCGCTGCGAATGGGAAACGCAGCTCGAAGCCGTGCGCTCGTAGCGCCGCCAGCGGGCGTAGCTGCCCGATATCGGGAAAGTGCGCGCCATTGATCTCGATCTGCTCGACGCCGGCGAGTTGCACTGCGCCGCGCCCGCCTGGCCTGGTGCGCAGCCACTTGCCCGCCCACGGCTGAACGAGCGCCGGCTGCGCGGGCGACCACGCGGTGTTTGCTGGAAAGAACGGGCCGTGCCCCCGGACAGCGGCGCGGAAGAATGGCACTCCATCGCGGCTTGCCGTGAACTGCCGCAAGCCTGGCGCAACCTCGAAATCGGCTAGCTGTTTGGGAATGCCCCAGTTAGCCCGCCCGCTTTGCACGCTCACTTCAGTCGAGACATAAATCGTACTGACGTTGAAAAAAATACGGCCGCCAAGCCGAAACGCGCCGGGCACGAACAGCAACTCGCGATACGGCCCGCAGTTCGCGCTGTGGTAGTCGACGCACATCACCGCGCCGATGCCGCCAAGAAATGCCTGGCGCAGCTCCGGCGGCAGCCACGGCTCCGCGAATGCGCGCGGAAAGCGGTAGAGCAGAATAAGTCCATTGCCGGTCAGCATCCAGGGGGGCGGTACGATCAGTGTCACCGATGGTGACTCCTTCTAGACTGATGGCGGGTGCGGCGTATCGTTGTACGTGCGCAACGAGCGCAATCGGGTTGAGCCGCTGCTGCGAGCCAAAACGCGCTGAAGCAGGTTCAACGCGCTTCAGCGCGTTTTGGCATATCAGACACCGGATTCATCCGGTGGCAGTGGTGGCGGCGCACAAGTTTACACCACACCTACTAATGGCTGCAGCCGCGCTGCAAGTTCAATATACGGGAAATCGAACACATGCTGGGCCTGAATCTCGGCGGCGCGTTGGCGCAAGCCTTCTGCGTTCAGCGCGGCCTCGCAGCCAAATAGCACCGCGCCGCCACGCCGTGGGCCAAGCAGCGGGTGCGGAAAGCTTTCAGCAAACGCGGTGATCTTCTCCTGATACCGTGGGTCGCTGGCGAGCAGATTGGCGACCATCACGCCGCCAGTGGCCAGCCGCGCCGAGCAGTCGTGATAGAACGAGGGCGTGGCCAGCTGATCCAGCTCTTCCCGGCTGTCGCTGAAGGCGTCCATCACAATAAAATCATATTGCTCCATGCTGGCAAGCATGTGCGCCCAGGCATCGGCGACAATTAGCCGCTGGTGGCTGTCGAACTCAAGGCCAAAGAAGCGCTCGGCCAGCGGCCCAGCCGCCGGGTCGATCTCGACATTGTCGATCACAAGATCGCGGAGGGCATGACGTAGCACCAGCGAGATGCGCCCGCCAGCTAGCCCGATCAGGCAGGCCCGTTGCGGCGTGGGCTGCCACAGCAACGCCGGCATGGCGAACTGTGTGTACTCAGCCAGCAGGTGCAGCGGGCGGCGCAGGTCGATCCGCGACATCGGCCCATCGAGCCGCCCGCCCGGCCCCACAAAGTAGAAGTGAATTTGGCTGCCATGCTTGACGATGCGAATCCGGTGCAGCGGCGAGCTGACCTCTTCGAGCGTGCCGTCGGGTAGGGCCAGCAGCGGCGCAAGGCGTGTGGCGAGCGCGTGGTCGTTCATCGCGCGATTGTACCACGCACGCCAGCCCGCGTAGTCAGAAATCGCCAGCAGGCGATGAGATGAAAACGCAGATTATATTCAAGGTTTGAGATGGGTAGCAGCATCAGTGCGTTATGGCTCCGTCCGAGCGCATGGATCCAGTAGGTCTTGAAAACATTCTTCTATACTTTGAGGCAAGGTATCTGACATGCTGGCGCCCTTTTTAGGTGCTATAGCATCCCTGCCGGAGTCGTAAAAAGGGGAGGTAGTTTTTTCGGGGGCTGCGCCCCCCAAACCCCCGCGTTGCGCTCACGCGCATGTTTACAACTCAGACCGGGATGCTATATCATGTCTCTTTTCCTTTTTGGGGTGCGATTACCGTGTTTATCGTGCTACCTTGACAGACACAGTAATGTGATGTATAGTGTTAATGTGAGGTGATGATATGAGTGAGAACAAAATCACATCCGACCTGTTGCGCGGGCATACCGAT
>JACMIM010000081.1 GCA_014381165.1 Roseiflexaceae bacterium | reverse complement strand
GAATAGTCTGCTCACGGGGAGGTCGCATAGAGGCCTAGTGCGGTGGTTTGCTAAACCGCTATCGGGGTAACCTGATCGAGGGTTCGAATCCCTCCCTCCCCGCCAGAATGCGCCGCGCCCCCAGACACTGTCTAGGGGCGTCTTTTCATGTGCCACCTGGATCGCGCAGGATGGTTTGAAGCGCAGCGATATCGAGCTGAAACGTCACCGCGATAATCTCGACATTGCCAGCCCAGTCCTCGCCGGGGGGCGGCACACGCACATGCACCATTCGCTCTAGGGTTGGCAAATCGCCACCGAGATAGGCGAATAGGTCGTGCGGCGTATGGCCTTGCCGCTGCGCCCACGCCCAGATAATGGCTGGAACACTTTTGGTATGTTGCGAGAGTTTTCGGAGGCTGGTAAGCACTGGTATATGTTGATCATACGGGGGCAGCGCTGTAGTTTCCAGTAGTTCTGGATAGTACTTTTGGCTACATGGCGGGCAGATGCTGTGGCTGAACTCCGCATTGGTATGCGACTGAAGATAGTTTTCGAGCTTGTTCCAATAGCCTTGATCATCGCAGATATTCTTACATATCGAGCAAATTGGAATAAGGCCGCGTAGTGTCGTCACATCGGCCAAGGCCTGCTGGAGTTCGGCAATCAGCTGTTCCCGCTCCTGCTGCTTGAGTTCTAGTGCCGCACGCGCTTGCTCAAGCGCCGAGATAGCCTGTGCTGCGGCCTGCGTCGCCATCTCAGCCTGCTTTTTGGCCTCAAGGATTTCATCCTCGTAGCGACTGCGCTGATGGATTGGCACGAACACACAGTCTGTTTCCATGCTACCGTGGCGCTCACGGCGCACTGCGTTCAAGAGCACTGGCAGCGGCGCACCACTCAGCGTCCGCAGTGTGAGGTACATCTCCTGAACCTGGCCGACCAACTTTAGCAACGGAAACAGATACGTGTGACAGAACACACTGCCGCCGGCTGCGATTAATCCGGCAACCTGCTGCCCTTGCATTGCGTCGCGCTCATGCCCAAGCATGGTTTGCAATGTATCGTTGGTCTCGAGGATGGTACCGTCGTCGGCGAATGTCAGAAAGCCACATGGGGCCGTGTTGAGCAGAGAATCCATAGTCCAGTTGTTTCTGTCAAGGTTTATTGGGCTGATACAGCCGCTAGATACATACGAATAGCCTGAATGACTTCATTGGGGTGGCTGAGGTGCGGGCAGTGGCCTGTGGCCTGCAAAACTCGTAGCGTGCTTTGCGGCAGATGATTGTGGAGATACTCGCCGACAGCGCGCGGGGCAATGATATCGTCGGAGCACTGCAAGATCAGCGCTGGCACCGGCACATGGGGCAGATCAGCACGATTATCCGAAAAAAATGTGACCTCGGCGAACTGGTGGGCGATCTCTGGATCGATTGCGCAGAAGCTCCCGACAAGCTCCTGGGTCAGCTCGGGGCGCTGCTGGTTCTGTGCAACCATGGGCGCAAGCACACTGGCCCAGCTGGTCGCGTTCTTTTCCATCAGGTCAAGGAGTCCCACGATATCTTCGCGCTCGAAGCCACCAAAGTAATCGGGTGGTTCGTTGATATAGCGCGGCGAGGGGCTGACCAGAATCAGCTGTGCAAACCGCTCGGGGGCTTGGATGGCTGCCAGCACGCCGATCACAGCGCTGACCGAGTGGCCAACAAAGCAGATGTTGGTCAAATCCAGCGCCTCGCAGATATCCAGCACATCCTGTGCATAGCCAGCCAGGCTGCTATAGCGCTCGGCAGTGTAGGCGCGGCGGTCAGAGCCGCCAGCCCCCACATAGTCGAACAGCACGATTTTGTACGCCTCGGCGAAAGCTGGCGCAACGAACCGCCACATCTGCTAGGCGCAACCGAAGCCGTGCGCAAACATAAGCGGCTGCGTGCCGTGGCCAAAAACTGAAACATTGTTCCGTGCGAGAATATCGTGGTGGTGTTCAGACGGTGCTACAACGCTAACCAAATGAGGCCTCTTCCAGGCTTTGCCGGTGTGCTTTAGCGGCAGGCGAACTATAAAGGATAGTATACCAGAGCACAGAGCCTGTGCTACGATAGCTAACAATCCTAGTGGAATGTGGCAGCAATGTACCTCTTCAACACATTTCGGCGGCGGGCCGCTGCGGGTTTTCGCTCGTTCTTCCAGCCCGCCGACACAGCGCAACGCAATATTCGCAATGTGTTGTTGGATGGCGTGGGCGTGGGCCTTGTGAATGGCATCGCGACGTTTCTGCCAGTCTTTTTGGTGCGCCTGAACGCCTCATCATTCCTGGTGGGCCTGCTGACGGCGCTGCCAGCACTGGCGGGCATGCTGCTGGCCCTGCCGATCGGCCGGCTGCTCGAGGGGCGGCGCAATATCGTGCCGTGGTACACCGGCTCGCGCCAGGCTGGCTTCGCTGCCTACCTGCTGATCGGCCTAGCACCGTTTGTGCTGCCGCCTGATTGGGTGCCGATTGTGATCATCCTGATTTGGGCGCTGGCGACTGTGCCGCAGACTATGCTGAATGTTGCTTTTACGGTGGTGATGGGCGCGGTGGCCGGGCCGGACAGGCGCTACTTCCTGATGAGCCGGCGCTGGTCGATCCTGGGCCTGACCACAGCTGGATCGGTGGCGCTGTGCGGTTGGGTGCTCAATCAGGTCAGCTTTCCGCTGAATTACCAGCTGATTTTCATCGGCTCGTTTCTTGGCGGTGTGTTGAGCTTCGCCTTTGCCAGCAGGATCGACATCCCCGACAACACGCCAGTGGCCAAGCCCGCCGAGCGGCTGCCCTGGCGCGAACGCACGCGCGCAGGCGTGGCGGCGCTGCGTCAGAACCGCGCCTACAGCCAGTTCGTGGGCAGCCAGTTGGTGTTTCGCTTTGGCATGGGCCTGGGCCTGCCGCTGTTTCCGCTGTACTGGGTGCGCGAACTAGACGCCTCGGATGCTTGGATCGGCGTGATCAACACAACCGGCAGCGCAGTGCTGCTGGTGGCCTATTTCATGTGGGCTTCGCTGACGCGACGGCACGGCGCGGGGCTGGTGCTGCGCATCTGCACGCTGGGCATCGCGCTGTACCCGCTGGTGACAGCGCTGACGACCTCGGCACTGCCGCTGCCACTGTACGCAGGCCTCGCCAATATCTTTCTCGCTGGCATCGAGTTGGTGCTGTTCGACATTCTCTTGAGTACGACACCGCCCGGTCAGACGGCCAGCTATGTGGCGCTGTACCAGCTCACAACCTATATCGCGCTGTTCTTTGGCCCGCTGATCGGCACCGTGCTAGCCGACGCATTTGGCTTTGGGCCCGCGCTGATCGCCGCCTCTGCGCTGCGCTTCGTCGGCCTGGCGCTGTTCGTGCTGTTCAACATCGGCGCACAGCCACCCAAGCCGACCGGAGCATAGCCACGAAGACACGAAGGCACGAAGAACCAGAAGTAAGACGAAGCGTATAGGGAGATCAAATAAACAAAGAACAACGCGGCCATGCTTTTGAATTGCGGCGGAGCACTACTGTTCTGTGTTTCTTTGTTCTTTGTGCTCTATGAGGACTGGCTGTAGCGTATTTTTCATAACCTTCGCGTCTTCGCGTCTTCGTGGTTAGTTTCGGCTTGCGGGCGAGTGCGAAGTCGCGCATAATGCAAGGCTGAACGCTGTATAGAAGGATGCGCCATGGTTTATCAGCCTGAGAACGACACGAGTGCGTGTGAGCCGCCCGACGATGTGTTTGCCGAGCTTGCGCCGGAGCTGCGCGCCATGATCGAGCGGCGCACAAGTTTCAGCGATTACCCGGCTGGCTATCTCTTCTTCACGCCCGAGGAGCGCACCCAGCGGCTGCTGTTCGTGAAATCGGGCCGCGTGCGCTTGTACAAGCTTTCGCCCGAGGGCCGCTCGCTGACGCTGTTCGTGCTGGAGCGCCAGGCGGTGTTTGGCGAGGCCGCACTGCTTGGCGATCGCCCGCACGACTGCTTCGCCGAGGCGTTGAGCGATTGCCGCGTGGGCGCGCTGCCCAGCGACGAGGTGCGCGAGCTGATGATCGGCAACCCTTCGGTCGCGCTGCGCATGATGGACGTGATCGCGCGGCGGCTGCGTGCGCTGGAGCGCAAGCTGGCCGATATCGCGTTCAAGAGCGTGCCCCAGCGCCTAGCAGCCATCCTGTTGAGCCTGGCCGACTGCGGAATCGAGCAGGCCGTCAGCCCACCAGCGGTGATTCGCTACACACACCAGCAACTGGCCGAGATGCTTGGCTCCTACCGCGAGACAGTCACGAAGGCGGTCGGCGAGTTCCGCGAAGCGGGATTGATTCGGATCACCGACGAGGCGATTGTGCTGCTGGATGTTGGGCGGCTACGCGGCCTGGCCGGGCGGTAGCGTCCAGCTACCTGTGTGACTGAGAGGAAGCCCATGCCTGCGCTGCCATCGTTGCTCGCCGTCGAACGAATGCCCACGCTGCACCAGGCGCACGCGGCGGTGGCGGCGCAACGGCGGCGCGTCGAGGAGCGCATGGCGCGGGCGGTGACGCGCCCTGAGCTGATCAGCGAATTCGATACGCTGCTTGGCGAGATCGGCAGCGGGCTGCTGCTGATCGAGGGGCCGCCTGGTGCCGGTGCGACAACCCTGCTGTGCCAGCTTGCCGCCGAGCGCGGCTACCCGCTCTGGCTGTCGGGCGACGACGCGGGCGCAGGGCTGGCTGCGCTATGCGCCCAGGTGATTGCGATCTACGATCTGCCGGTGCCGGTGGTGCCCCCCGCCGCCAGCCATGATGCCCAGCCGCTGAAAGACCTGCTGGCCGAGGCCGTCGCGCGCCGCTCCACGTATGACCCGCTGGTCGTGCTGGTCGATACACTGCCGCCCGACGACACCGCTTCGCCGCCGTTTCAACCAAGCATTCCCGCCGGTGTTGTGATCGTCTATGCCTGTGAGCCGGGCAGCCTTGCGCCGGATGCGGCCACCGCACGCCTGCGCCTGCCGATCTCGGGCGCAGTCCTGATGCGCAGCCTGGTCGAGGCCGCGCGAGCACTGGGAGCCAGCAAATCGCTGGCGACCGCGCTGGCCGCTCATAGCGACCGCTCGTTTCTGTATGTTGCGCTGGCCTATGGATTGTTCGAGCGTGGCCTGCTGCGTGCCAGCGGCCTTCCCGAGGGGCTGGAAGCGCTGCACGCCCACTGGTGGCGCACGCTCGATGATTCTGGCCGCACGCTGGCCTTCGCCTTGGCTGGGGCGGGCGAGCCGCTGCCGCTGGATCACGCCGCCGCCCTAGCCCAGGCCGAAGCACCACATCTGCTGCAACTGCTCGACGGTTGGGGGCCACTGGTCGAGCGCACCGCCGACCGAGTGCGGCTGTATCACGCAGCCTCGCGCGGCTTTATTCTGCGGCAGGCGGGTGATGTTGCGGCCATCCACGCCGGCTTTGTCGCGCTGGCGCGTTCGTTGTGTGGCAGCGCCCTCGACCAGGGCGTGGACGACTACTTCACCCGCCAGCTCGCCCGCCATCTTGCATTGAGCGAACCGCCGCAGGGGGTCGCCGAGCTTGCCAGCCGTACATGGGCGCTTGCGCAAGAACGCCGCACCGGCGGCCTCCGCCAATCCGCCGCTGATGCTGCTTGGGCCGCGACCGTGGCCAGCGCAACCGGGCGTCTCGACCAGTTGGTCAGGGCGGCGGTGGCGAGCGGGACACTCGCCTCGCTTGGCCGCACGCTTGCGCCTGAAACGACTGCAACCGCCATGCTTGCCGCGCTGGATAATGGCGAACCGCGTGATGCCGTGCTGCGGCGCACGCGCGCGCTAATCGACCAGCTGCCCGATGGCCGCGCGAAGGCGCTGGTACTGCGACGGGTTGGTGAAGCCTGCTTTGAGCGCGGCATTAAAACTCATGCCGTGCGCATGTTGGCCGAGGCGCTCGACCTGGAGGTGCCGGGGCTGCCGCGCCGCTGGCGTGACGAGCGCGAGGAAGCTCAGGCCACGCTTGCCCGCGCCGCGCTACAGGCACGCGATCCCGACCGTGCGCTGGGCATTGCCGTGCGGATCGCACACCCCGAACGGCGTGGCTTGATCGAAACCGAGGTCGTGCGCCACCTGATCGCGCAGCACAAGCTGACCCGCGCCGAAGAGGTCGCCCAGGCGATTGTCCACAGCCAGACCCACGAGTGGGCGCTGGCCGAGGTTGCCGCCGGCCACGCCCGCGCTGGCCACAGCCGCCGCTTCCGCGAGGTGCTTGGCACGCTCAAGACCGAAACCGCCAGCGCCTGGGCGCGCACCGAGCTGGCCTGCGATCTGGCCCGCCACGGCGATACGGCTGCGGTCGAGCATGTGGCGGTGATCGCCCACCAGCGCCTGCGCGACGAAGCGCTGGGGCTGGTCGCGCAGGCGCTGGTCGAAGGCGGCCAGTCGGCTTCGGCGCTCATGGCCGCGCGCATGGTCGCCGAGCGCGATGTGCGGGCGAGAACGCTGATCGACCTGGCGCTAACCAAAGCGCCCAATGCCGCTGCGGCGCTCACCTTGGCCGCTGAGGATATTCGCGGCTTGGGCGACGACGATCGCACGCCACTGACCGTGCTGTTGGCCAGTGCCTACGCCAGGGTTGGCGATCTGCCCGCCGCCATGCACACGGTTGAACTGCTGGAGCAGGGCGAGCAGCGCGATCGTGGCCATTCGCGCATCGCGGCGGCGCTGGCCCGCGCCGGTGAGGTCGACACCGCCGCCCGTATCGCGGCCACCATTCCCGATGCCGACGAGCGCGGCTGGACACAGCACGAGCTGGCTAATGCCTATATCACGAATGGCCGGCTGGACAAAGCGGCAGCAATGGTCGGTGGGATTCTCGATGACGAGCAGCGCGCGCGCGCCCTGACCGACTTGTGCGTGGCGCGGGCGAGAGCGGGCCGGGTGGCCGGCGCACTCACGGCGATCGAGCAGATTGGGCTGGAATCTGAGCGCGCGCGCGCCTTGAGCACGCTCGCCCCGGTGATGGTAGCGCGTGGCTTCGGGGCACGCGCCGACGCCGCCCGCGAAACAATTGGCGATACAGCGGCGCGCAGCCGCTACACGGTGGCGCT
>JACMIM010000675.1 GCA_014381165.1 Roseiflexaceae bacterium | reverse complement strand
CAATTCCTTGTAGGCCTCCTCGGTGTCCATGGGGTCGTTTCCTTGTTTCCTAATATTCGCACGGCGGTGGGCCGGGCACTGCCAAGTATGGTCTGCGGCTAGCGCATCGTAGCAAAGGGGCACTGCTGCTGATTGATTTCCAGTACCCAGTTTTATCCACGACGGGCCGAATCGGTTTCTTGGAGTCACCGAGCTAATAAATGCCGATTTCCCTGGCCAATGACTTCAATGGTTTAGGGTTGTCCGATACCTGCCCGTGCGACACGACAGCGCCAGACACGACAACGGCCTGAGGGCAGGTGTTGGACAACCCTAAACCGAAGCAGACATCGGCAAAGTTGGCTGCAGTCGGCGACGTGCAGCCCTCAGAGTGCAAACTGGCTATCGCTTGGTAGGGCTGGCTACGCACGTGACAGCCGTCGCGCCGGCTGCGCCCCGGCACGCGGCAGGCTGGCGCTGATCAGCGCCGCGGCCAGCGTGACGAGCCACGAGTAGTACACCCACACCAGGAAAACCAGCAGAGGCGCGAAGGCTCCGTAGATCGTGCGATACGTGGGCACATTGGCCAGGTAAATCGCGAAGCCGTGCTTGCCCAGCTCGAACGCGATGCCGGCGAGCAGGCCGCCCGCGATCGCATCACGCCACCGCACGACGGTGTGCGGCACGAAGCGGAACAGGCAGGCGAAGCCGGCGGCGCTCAGAATCACGGGCCCCAGGTTCAGTGCATGCGGCGGCCAGGCGGGTCGCGTCCCCACCAGCCCGCTGGAGGCAGTCAGAAGATAGGACGCGGCCCACAAGCTCGAGCCGATGATCACCGGACCGGTGAGCAGCATGGAAACGTACAGGGCCAGCCGGCGCGTCGCAGTGCGCGGTTTCTTCACCTGCCATATCCGGTTGAGCGTGTTCTCCACGCTCAGTAGCATCGTCAGGGCCGACACCAGCAGGACCGCGAAGCCCACCTGCGTGAGACCGCTGGCGTTGCCCGCGAACTGCGCCAGGTGCTTCAGCACCGTCTTGGCGATGTCGGCCGGTAGCAGGCCGCGCAGCAGGTGCCCGCGAATCGCTTCCCCGGTCGCCCGCAGGGCCGGGATCCGCGCGAACAGGGCGAAGCTCACTGCCAGCAGCGGCACCATGGACACCACCATCGTGAACGTGAGGCCGCCCGCCGCCTGGGCGAGGCGTTCTTCCCGGCCGCGTCGGAGGATGAGGCTGATCAGGCTGCCCTGGTTTCGGCGTGTATTTGTCATGGAGGCAATATACCCAGTCTGTACCGCCATGCCGGGCGCTACGGCCTTTTCATTCATCAAATCGGCCTCTAGCCCATAAGGGATGGGCGTAAGCAGCTATCAATAGAATAGCAAATGCAGCGCAACCAAGCACCGCGCGCGCGTTCATCCGGCGCTGGCTGAAGGCTGGGGGCGCCGAACGCCTGCTGACCGCCGCTACCAGCGCCCAGGAAGCAGCGCAACTGGCGCGGCTGCGTTTCGACTCGGGCCTGTCGGATTTTCTGACCGTGCTGGACGCCGAACGCGAAGTGCTGAGCAACCGCGACCAGCTGGCGCAGGCGCAGACCGACACGGCGACGGCGCTGGTCAGCGTCTATCGGGCGCTGGGCGGGGGCTGGGCCGCGCAATGACCTCGCTCGCGGGTAACTCCAGCCGCCAGCCTGTGTGCTGCGCCAGTTGTTTTACGTCCTGCTGGGTAAACATTAAATCCGGCTTTTCAGGTCCGGATATGAGTCATTCGGTAGCAATTGCTGACGGACAGCGCAGGCGACCCTGAGCCGTTGTTCGTTTCATCCGTAAGCTGACTCTCGGCGGAGACTGATCCGAGCCGCCGCAGCCGGACTCAAGACCAGTAGCTGCAGTTGCGGCCACGCACAATCCGATCCAACCGTGACTTAAAAAAAGACGCCGTGCTGCTCGCGATGATGGCGAATAGCACGGCTTGGAGGAATCGCTCGAGGCAAACAAGATCGTACAGGCAACACTCCGCGCGTAACCCGACAAACCCGAGCAGAAGGACGCGCGCTATTAGATCTGAACTATGACCAAGCCTTCCGCGACGACCGGGGGGGTCGCGGAGGTATTCGAGGCATTTTTCT
>JACMIM010000674.1 GCA_014381165.1 Roseiflexaceae bacterium | reverse complement strand
TGTGAATCTATACACAAGGCTTTCTATACGGGTTTTCTGCGATTTTTCACGGAACAACATGGTAGAAATTTTACTAAGTTCATACCTTCTTCTGCCTTATCTACGTCGGCTTTGTGCTGGTCAAAGAAGTTTCAGCTTTTTCGTTGTGCTGCTTTGGTAGAGGCACAGTGTTACCGTAACTCGATAATTGAAGGACGAATTCGTGCCGCTCTCCGGCCTATACGTCTTACGGTTCATCGTATTTTCAGTGAGCTAGGCACTGCTCAGCCTATGTACGTGAAGAACAAGTTGCCATTAACGATGCAAGCCATGGAAGGAGTAATAGAAAGTTTTGAGCAGTTTGCACTTCGACGCATTGCTTGGAGGGCAGAGAGGTATTCGCAAGAAGGAAAGCGCCCTTCGCGTTCTAGATTTGTAGAAATAACTGGTGTACAGAGGTATCTCAAATCACCTGCTATACAGTCTGCAATTGATGAGGCAATGCAACTGATAAGTACACATGTGTCGTAGCACCAAGGTTGGACCTCTTCTCTAACTCGAATGAGTGCCGAACGACTTTATTCCGGGTAGACTAACCGCTAATAGGGGCTCCATAGAACAACTTTGTCACACATAATAAAGTAACGAAATAGAGCTATAGATGGGAAGAAAGTTGTTCCATGAAGGGTACAATATTTTGGGTATTGACAGGCTTTGTTCGCATATGAATAAGCTTTCTAATGCACACAATTAGGAGAGGCGAATTTATTCTGACCGCCTCTCCGGCCTAATTGAAAACCGCTCCGTTTCTCGAAACATTGGTTCTATGGAACAACTTTATTCCATATCTACACCAGCGCCAAAAGGGGATATAGCAGCAGAATTACTCGACTGTTACGCTTTTGGCCAAGTTCCGCGGCTGGTCAACGTCCGCTCCGCGCCGCACTGCCACGTAGTAGGCCAGCAGTTGAAGCGGCACCACAGCCAGGATAGGTGTGAGCAGCGGCAGCGTAGCCGGGATTTCGATCGCGACATCGGCCAGGCTTTTGACGCGGGTGTCGCCCTCGGTCACGATCGCGATCACGCGCCCGCCGCGCGCCTTGACCTGCTCGATGTTCGAGAGCATCTTTTCGTAGACTGTGTCGTCGGTGGCAATGCAGATCACGGGCAAGTCCTTGTCGATCAGTGCGATCGGACCGTGCTTCATCTCACCAGCCGGGTAGCCCTCGGCGTGAATATAGCTGATCTCCTTGAGCTTGAGTGCGCCCTCCAGCGCGGTCGGGAAGTTGACCTGACGGCCCAGAAACAGCGCGTCGGTGCAGTGCTCTAGCTCCACCGCCAGCTTCTCGTACAGTTCGTGGTGTTCCAGCAGCCGCGCCAGTTTGCCGGGCAGTTCAATCAGCGCCTGGATGTGCTGGCGAATCGCCTCCGGCTTGAGCGTGCCGCGCGCCTGGGCCAGCTTGAGCGCCAGCAGGTACTGCACGGTTAACATCGAGGTGTAGGCCTTGGTCGAGGCTACGCCGATCTCCGGCCCGGCGTGCAAGTACAGCGCCCCGCCGTCGGCGATACGCGCCGCCTGTGAGCCAACTGCATTCACCAGCGCGACGCTTTTGACGCCCTGGCTGCGGGCCTGGGCCATCGCCGCCAGCGTGTCGGCGGTCTCGCCGCTTTGCGTGATCGTCAGCAGCACTGTGTCGTCGCCAAGCAGTGGCTCGCGATAGCGAAACTCCGAACCGTAATCGACATCGACCCGCAGCTTCGCCAGTGATTCGATCAGATACTTGCCGACCAGACCGGCGTGCCAGGCCGTGCCACAGGCCACCGTGTAGATGCGGCCCAGCCGCCACAGCGTGGCGTCGTCGATGCGCAGCTCGTCGAGCAGCACCTGGCCTTTTTCAAGATCGACCCGCCCGCGCAGCGCGTCGGTCAGCGCGCGCGGCTGCTCGTGAATCTCCTTGAGCATAAAATGTTTGAAATCGCCCTTAGCCGCTGCGACCGGATCCCACTGCACTGTCGTGGCCTGCTTATCGAGCGGCACGCCGCCGAGGGTGCTGATTTGCACGCCCTGCTCGCTCAGCACGGCCAACTCGCCGTCCTCCAAAAACACCATGCGCTGGGTGTAATCGAGAATCGCCGGTACATCCGAGGCCACAAAGTTTTCGCCCTCGCCCAGGCCGATCACGACCGCGCCAGCATTGCCGCACCGCGCCGCTACGATCTGGCCCGGCTCGCGGGTGGTCAGGGCCACCACGGCATTGCCGCCGCGCAGCTCGGCCAGGGTCAACCTCATGGCCGCCTCCAGGCGGCTGGCAGCCTGGTAGTGCTCGCCAAGTAGCCGCGCGATCACCTCGGTGTCGGTTTGGGATTGAAAGCTATGGCCGCGTTCGACCAGGCGGCCCTTCAGCTCCAGGTAGTTCTCGACAATGCCGTTCTGGATGACCACGATCTCGCCCGAGGCGTCGCGGTGAGGGTGGGCGTTCTGCTCGGTTACGCCGCCGTGGGTGGCCCAGCGGGTGTGGCCGATCGCGCAGGTGCCGCGGGTCGGCTCGTGGCGCAGCTGGTTCGCCAGGTTGACAAGCTTGCCAACGCTGCGGCGAATCTGCAGCGCGCTGCCATCCAGCACGGCAATGCCCGCCGAATCATAGCCGCGATACTCCAGCCGACTCAGCCCGCCGACAACAATCTCCGTGGCCTGGCGTGGGCCGACATATCCAACAATGCCGCACATGAGTATTCTCCATTTATAGTGACAGGGTGACAGGGTGACAGGTGACAAGGTGACAAGGTGACAGGGTGACAAGGTGACAAGATGACAAGATGACAGGAGAACTTGCGTTATCTTGTCATCTTGTCATCTTGTCACAAAAACAGCACGAAGCCACGGGGGCGCAGAGGTGGCCCGCATTGCTGGGGAAATTCAGTTGCTCCACCGCGCCCCCGATTGCCGCGCCTGTCGCCAGACGGTTTTGGAGGGGCGCTCGCAGGATGTGGCTGGCCTGAGAGGCATCCGCTGATCAATTCGATTTTCGGATTGCATGTAATGTAGATTATTCGGATCAATCTGCAATCCTTAGCCCTCCCTCGCGGAAGGGAACCTCTTTCCTCGTGTCCTGCGTCGCCGCAGGCCCAGCGCTTGTATACGTGTTGGTGTCACCTCCAGTACGCCCGCTTGTGCGAATTCACACTGGCAGTATAGCAGTTGGTGGCGTGGGGTCAAGGCGTTGGGGTGTGGCGTAACGTTTTGCGCCACCACCATGTCGGCGGGCTGGAAGCCACGCCGATAGCATGCGAAACGCGCTGAAGCGCGTTGAACTGCTGCAACGTGCTTCAGCACGTTTTGCATACCAGCAGTGGGCTTCAGCCCATGCATGGGGTGCGGGCGTTGGAGCGGCTCGCGCACCACCACAACGTGATATAATTTCGTCACATGGAACTTGCCGAAAAGTTGGAAATCCTCGCGCCCGCCGCGCGCTTCGACGCCTGCGACACGCACAGCAGCGGTGGCAAGCGCTTTACGCCAAAGAAGGCCGCCTGGGATGCTGCCGGTATCGCCGCCGAAAGCGGGCCGGACGGGCGGGCTATGCCGGTGTTTCGCTTGCTGATGAGCAGCAAGTGCGAATGGGACTGCCCATACTGCCCGCTGCGTTCGGCCAACGATACGCCGCGGGCAGCCCTGACCCCCGAGGAGCTGGCCCAAGCGTTCATGCCACGAGTCGAGCGCGGGGCCGCTCAGGGCTTGTTACTCTCGACTGGCGTGGATAGCGACCAACGCGCCGCCACCACGCGCATGATCGACGGCGTCGAGCAGCTGCGCCGCAAAAACGGCTTCGATGGCTATGTTCACCTGAAGCTGCTGCCCGGCACCAGCCGCAGCGATGTCGAGCGCGCGGCCAGGCTGGCCAGCCGCATCAGCATCAATATCGAAGCGCCTTCCGCCGAGCAGTTGGCCGCGATCTCGCCCCGGCGGGATTGGTTTGCCGATGTGATCGCGCCGTTGTTGTGGGCGCGCGACTGGCAGCGCGAGGGGTTGCTGCCCAGCGGGATCGCCACGCAGTTTGTCGTCGGCGCGGCGGGCGAGGCCGACCGCGACCTGCTGCGTACCACGGCCTGGTTGTACCGCGATCTCGATTTGCGCCGGGTCTACTTTGGCGCATTTCGCCCGGCCGCCGGCACGCCGCTAGCCGACCGGCTGCCCACGCCGTTTGTGCGTGAGCAGCGGCTGAAAGAAGCCGACTGGCTGCTGCGCCACTATGGCTTCGCCACCGACGAGCTGCCGTATGACGCTGGCGGCAACTTGCCGCTTAACACTGATCCTAAGCTGGCCTGGGCGCTGGCTCACCCCGAATTATTCCCGGTCGAGCTGAACACCGCCGCCGAAACCCTGCTGATGCGCGTGCCTGGTTTAGGCCCGCTGAGTGTGCGGCGCATTCTGCGTTTGCGGCGCGACCACTGCTCCCGCGAGCCAGCCCAGCTCAAGGGATTGGGCAGCCTAGCCGGGCGTGCCGCCGACTTCGTCACGCTGAATGGACGCTTCTTCGGGCGCGACCATGCTGCACGCATGCGCCACTACGCCGCGCCCAAGCCGATCGTCGAGCAGCTGACGCGGTGGGGGTGAGCGAGTGCTTTTTTAGTTGTAGGAGTTACGCAGTTGCCCACGCGCTTTCATTTCGCCTGTGGTGGGCAAGGAAATACCTCATCATTGTTTCGGTTTGTGGCGCAAAGCGCCACAAACCGAAACAAAAAGATAGCTTTTCCATGCTGCCGCAGGCAGGAACCGCCAACTGCGTAAGTCCTAAG
>JACMIM010000673.1 GCA_014381165.1 Roseiflexaceae bacterium | reverse complement strand
GTGGCAGCACGACATGCAGCTCGCCGCCGATCGAGCGAAAGGGTAGCAGATCGAGCAGATAGGCCCCTGGTGCAGCGGTTCGCTGTACGGTCAGCTGCGCGTCGAGCACACGCCAGGGAAATTCAAGCCCCTCGACCGCCGCGAGGCGGCGGCCGCTCGCGCCGATCGCCACCTTCACAGCAGCGATCCCGGTCGTTTGATCGACCATACTCAGGGTGACGCAGGTGTAGGAGCCACTGGCTTGCACGGTGCGCGCGGTTTCCTCAAGGATGCTCTGCGGATCGTTCGAAGCGCGTAGCCTGGCCGAGAGGTTGAGGAATGTATGCAGTACCTGTTCGCGGTGTTCAGCGCGCTGGCGCAGTTGCTCCTCGCTGGAAAGCGCCCGGTACAGCACAATCGCCACCAGCGCAACGCCACCGCAGCGCAACACCCAGGATGCGGCCGCTTCCGGCAGCTGTTCGAGCGGCACCAAGAGCAGCAGACCGCCGTAAGCCAGCCAGACTAGCACCAGCAAGACCCCAGCCCAGCGGCCCGGCAGCAGCAGCGGGGCCGCAGTCGAAACCACCAGCAGGCCGATCCACATTGGCGAGGCATAGCCGCCCGTCACCATGATCAGCAGCAGCGCAGTGACCGCATCGAGTGCAAGCAGCAACAGCGTCGGCAGGCGCACCCAGCGGCCGCGCCCGATCAGCCACGCCGTCAGCGCTGTAGCCCCCAGCAGTCCAGCCAGCAGCCACGCCGCCGGAGCCTGCATCACGGCAATGTGCTGCAGCGCTGCCAGCACCAGCAGCCCCCCCGCAAACAGCGCATAGATCACGCCAACCCAGCGGCGTTCGACCATTGGATGAATAACGCCCCGTGGCGCCTCCGCTTCAACCATGTGTCCCCCCGCATGTATGGCCCGTAGGGGCGCGATCTATCGCGCCCCTACGGGATCTCTGTAATTTCAACGAGCGCCATAGCCAGGCCGATCGTACCCCAGAAGAGTGCAACCATATGGCTGAATTCAATGTTAAAGAAATAGTGATCGAGCACGCCGACGGCCAGCGCCGCCACGATCGCGGCTTGCAAACCCAGCTGCCAGGCCGCAAGCTCCGCATCACCACGCGCATTGGCCCGGCGCGTGGCACCCCATACCAGCACAAACCAGAGGCCGACCAATAACAGAAACGCTCCCAGGCCCACCAGCCCAATCCGCTGGCCAATCGCCAGGTAGATACTCGACACGCCGGCGACCAGATCGAGCTGCGGCGCTGCGCCAAAGCCAATGCCAAAAATCGGGTAGGCTTGGATGACGGCGACGGCATTGCGGTATTCGGCCAGGCGCATCTGGTTGGCAGTATCGCGGAACTGAATGCCCTCGGTCACGCGTGCAACAAATGCGTCGCCGATACCAAAGCCAAGCACGGCGATCATGCCAAGCAGGCCCACGCCGATAATCGCCCACCACAGCCGCCGGTAGCGCATGGTCGCCACATACATCGCCGCGATCACCACGCCGCCCAGCGCCGCGCGCGAATAGGTCAAGAACAGCACTAGCACCATCATACCGGCCATGCTCGCCACCAGCCAGCGCCGGAACAACGGCTTCTCGGCCACTACCTGGGTTGCCGCAAACGCGCCAACCAGCGCCAGCATCCCGCCAAAGCTGTTGGGATCGACACTCAGGCCAATCGCCCGCTCCAGCCCATAGATATCGTCCTCGACAAAGCGCAGCACGCGGCCCTCGGTTGGGTAGCCCAGCCGCCCAAGCGCGACCAAGACCCGCAACGAAAGGTCAT
>JACMIM010000672.1 GCA_014381165.1 Roseiflexaceae bacterium | reverse complement strand
GTGCCCCAACCCCCGAACCCTACTCCTGCCGCAGCGCCTGGATGGGATTCATGTTGGCGGCGCGCAGGGCTGGGAAGAATCCAAAGCCGATGCCGATCATTGCCGAAACGACCGTAGCCAAGATGATCGAGCCAGCCGTGACGGTTGCCACGGAACCCTCGGCCCGGAAGACACTCTGTAACACAAACGTCCCCGCGAATGACATCAGATAGCCAACGCCCACGCCAATTGCGCCGCCCAGCATGCACAGCGTGATCGCCTCGATCAGGAACTGCTGCATGATATCGATCCGCCGCGCCCCGACTGCTTTGCGTAGGCCGATCTCCTTGGTTCGCTGGGTCACGCTGACCAACATAATATTCATGATGCCGATGCCACCCACCAGCAGCGAGATGCCAGCGATGATTGTCAGAAAGGCATTCAGCCCAATAATCGATGCCTGGGCTTGCTGGGCCTGCTGCTCGGGGTTATTGATCGAGAAGCTGTTGTTCTCGCCGGTTAGCCGCTGGCGGTCGCGCAGCAGCGTCGTGACCTGTTCGATCGCGGTGGCGACCTGGCTTTTATCTACTGCCTGCACAGTCAGCTGTGAAACATCCACGCGGCGATCGACCTGGTTGCGGAACAGGCGCTGGCGGGCAGTGGTGTAGGGCGTGTAGACCGTCTCGGTTGGGCGGTTGAAAATCGCCTGTGAGCTTTGGGTCGTCAGCACGCCGACCACGTCGAAGGCCACGCCATTCATGGTCACGCGCTGGCCGAGCGCGGCCTGATTGCTGCTGAACAGCGCCTGCGCCACCTCTTCGCCGATCACGGCTACGCGGGCAGCGCTGCGCTCTTCGTCCTCGGAGTAGTAGCGCCCCGCGCCCAGGCTGTTGTCGCTGATCGTGAAGTGATTAGGCGTGATGCCCTTGATCGGGTAGAAGTAGCGGTCGCCGCCGGCGCTCACCACCACGTTGCCGTTGTATTCGATCACCACGCCCTTGACCGCCGGGGCCGCGCCCGGTTGCGCGAGCAGTTCGGCATCGCCGGCATTGAGCTGCGCATTCAGCCCTGCGTCGCTGGCGGCGCTGCTGAGCGTGGGCGTGATGTAGAACACGCCCACGCCTAATTCAGCGAACTGCTTCTCGAAATACTGCGAAAGCCCATTGCCGATCGCCAGAATGCCCACCACCGCCGCCACGCCAATGATAATGCCAACCATCGTCAGCAGCGCCCGCACCTTATTCAACATAAGCGATGTGAACGCGATCCGGAAAGATTCGAGTATATTCATATTTTCTTGGGTCTAGGGGCTAGGGTCTAGGGGCTGGGGTAGGAAAACAATTAAGCTTTCTGGTAGTTCCTAGCCCCTAGACCCTAGCTCCTACTCATAGCGCAGCGCCTCGATTGGATGTAGCCGCGAGGCCTGGAGCGCTGGGAAGAAGCCAAAGGTAATGCCGATCAGCGCGGAGATGCCAGTCGCCAGCAGGATAGCCTCGAGCGTGACCTGGGCCACTGCCCCCTCGGCCTCGAACACGCTGACCAGCAGATACGTACCGCCCAGCGAGAAGACAAAGCCTAGCAGAATGCCGAACGCGCCACCGATCAGGCACATCACCACCGCCTCGATCAGGAACTGCTGCAAAATATCCGCGCGCCGCGCCCCCACGGCTTTGCGCAGGCCGATCTCACGGGTACGCTCGGCCACACTGACTAGCATGATATTCATGATGCCAATGCCGCCGACCAGCAGCGAAATCGCGCCGATCGTGACCAGAAAGGCATTGAAGCCGGCGATAATGCTGGAGACTGAGGCCGCCAGCTGTCCGAGGTCGATCACGGTAAAGTCGTTGTTCTGGTAGGTCAGCCGATGCCGTTCGCGCAGAATCTGCGTAACCTGGGTGATCGCATCGGCGGAACTGTCAGCATCAAGCGCTTGGATCGTCGCGGTGTCGATGTCGATCTGCGCGCTCATCTGGTTGCGAAACAGGCGATCTTTGCCGGTTTCGTAGGGAACAAAGACCGTCTCGCGGGTGTCCGAGAACGGGCCGCCACCGCTTGACGCATTCACCAGCACGCCAATCACGTCGAATCCCACGCCATTGACATTCAACCGCTGGCCGACCGCAAGCGCGCCGCTGCCAAAAAAGCGCTCGGCAATCGCTTCGCCGATCACAGCTACCCGCGCCGATTCGCGGTTCTCGCTGTCATAGAACAAGCGACCGGGGCCAAGCTTGTTCTCGCTGATAGAGAAAAAGCTTGGTGTCACGGCCTGCACCGCGTGGGTGCCGCGCTTGCCACTTGCCGAAACCTGCAAGTTGCTGCCCCACTGATACGCCACCGCCTTTACCGCTGGGGCCGCGCCAGGTTCGCCAATCGCGCGCACGTCGGCGGCGGTGAGCTGCGCCGAAAGTGCATCGTCGGCCTTGCGGCTGTCGACGAACGGGCCGACGTAGAACACGCCCACGCCGAACGCTGCGAACTGCTGGTCGAGGAACATACGAAAGCCGTTGCCGATCGCCAGCATCGAGATCACCGAGGCCACGCCAATGATAATACCAAGCATGGTCAGCAGCGAGCGCAATTTATTGCTTTGCAGCGAGGTGATCGCAATTCGGCACGATTCAAGAATATTCATAAGGCTCTTCTAATTGCAAATCGCAGATTGCAGACTAAACCAACCAATCTGCAATCTGCACTGTTACGCGGCGACAAGTTCTGGCTCCAGCACCGGCGGCGCGCCGATCACGGTTGGGTTCATCACGCGCTCGTCGCTAGCGATCGCGCCATCGCGGAGGGCGATCACGCGGTTGGCGTGGCGGGCCACCTCGCTATCGTGTGTGACCAAGATCACCGTGATGCCCTGCTCGCGGTTGAGCCGCTGGAAAATACCCATGATCTCTGCGCCGGTGCGGCTGTCCAGCGCCCCAGTCGGTTCGTCGGCCATGATGATGCGCGGCTCATTCACCAAGGCGCGGGCGATCGCGACCCGTTGCTGCTGGCCGCCGGAAAGCTCATTCGGCTTGTGGTCGAGCCGGTCGCCCATGCCCACCGCCGCCAGCGCCCCACGCGCCCGCTCCCTGCGCCCGCTGGCCGAGCCGCTGTAGAGCATTGGCAGCTCCACATTGCGCAGGGCCGAGGTGCGCTGAAGCAGCATGTACTGCTGAAACACAAAGCCGATCTTCTGGTTGCGGATCGCCGCAAGTTGGTTGTCGTTCAAACTGCCGACATCCACGTTATCAAGCGTGTAGCTGCCGCCCGAGGGCTGATCGAGGCAGCCGATGATGTTCATCAACGTCGACTTGCCTGAGCCAGAAGGCCCCATGATCGCCACCATCTCGCCTTCGTCAATCGTGAGGTTGACGCCCTGCAGCGCATTGACCTGCACATCGCCCATCTGGTACGTTTTGGTCAGGTCGGTTACTGCTATCAATCCAGCCATAGTTACCTCGTTGGGGCGAAGCATCTGCTCGCTAGAGCGCAGCGCACTGCCCCTGATTTAATTTCGCTTGATGGAACCAGTTGTCTCATTGGCAGCAGCTGCTTCGCCCGGCCAGTTATCGTGTTGCGAGTTACGTATTCCCGCACCTCGCAACAGTGCTTACCCGCCACCAAATGGATTCAGCGTCGTCGTTGTGTCTTGCACCAGCACCTT
>JACMIM010000671.1 GCA_014381165.1 Roseiflexaceae bacterium | reverse complement strand
CGCAGTGGCAGTTCAAGTTTGGATTGGCGAAAAACCCGAGCACTCGAACGAGCGACGAGCGATCGTGGCACTGGCGAATGGACTAGAGCGCCTTGATGGGCTCTACCTCATTTTGGCCAACTTCAGTGTTGGCGGGCGTGCGATCGATCTTGTGATTATTAAACAAGATGCGATCTTTATCATCGAACTCAAGCAAGTCGATGGCAAGGTCTTTGGCGATGTCAACGGGCCGTGGTTTGTCGAGAGCACCAACGGCATGCGCAAGCGCCTCAATCCTGGGCGCAAAAATCCCTACAATCAGGTCATCTCCTACTACTATAGCCTGATCAACTTTCTCAACGAAAAGCGCGGCGAATTCCTTTCGGCCAATAAATCCTCTGCAGTCGACTTTCGTACCTGCAAGCGGGTGGTCGTGATTGCGCCGACCATCCAAGAAGGCTCGCAGGTCGAGATCGACTGGAAAGTCGAGATGAAGGGCCTAGATGAACTGCCGACCTACCTTGTGATCGAGCGCTCCTCGGAGATCGATCTCAGCGATGAGGAGATGCAGCGCATCCCCGAGTTGCTGCATCTGACGCGCTGGGGCGAGGTAAACACGCTGATCGCTGGGGCGGTGCCAAGCTGGGAAACAGTGCCAGATGAGTTCATCGCACCGGAGCCGGAGCCAGTCGCACCCGCATTGGCAGTGGTAGTCGAGCAGGCTCCAGCGCCACCCGCGCCGCCGCGCTCGCTGCCTGTGCGCGTGCGTGCGGCACTCGGCACCTGGACAGGCCGTGCAGCCGTCAGTTTCGCACTGCTGGCGCTGGTCTTGGCCGCCGGCTACCTGTTTCGCCCCGCCACGCCCGCACCGCTGGCCGACCAAGCTGCGCCGATCATCGTCGGAACTGAGGGGCCACTTGGTGGCGCGTTCGACAGCTACGCCGGCGCAGCAGGCCAGAGCGACTGCCGCAGTTCGGTGTTCGAGTGGATTGGCCGCAAGCGTGACCGCACCAGCGCGGAGTGGCAAAATGTGGGCGTCGAGGGCGCACCGCCCGCGCTCAAGCCAGATGTCGTTGTGACGCTGGAGGAAATCTCATTCTGCGGCGATACGATCGACATCACCTGGAGCCTGCAAAATAACATGTTCGACGAAACAGCGGTGCTGCCAACCACGAATACGAATTTTGCGATCACCGACGAAGATGGCGCGACCTATATGCTCGACGAGGCTGCTTCCAAGCCCGCCGAGATTCGCGCCGAGCCGGAGATGCAGGCACGCGGCGTGGCCACCATCAGCCGCCCAATCAGCCCGGACACTACTACACTGCTGATCACACTCCAAGACCAGCCCTTCGGCAAGGCCCAGTGGCTGGTTTCCGTCACACGCTAACGACGGAAGGCACAGGTAGGGGCGGCTCGCGAGCCGCCCTACCTGTGCCTTCCGTCGTTTCAGGCCCTACCGTACACGGGAATGGCCGCGCCGCTGATCACACGGGCGTGCGGGCCAACCAGAAAGCGAATGACGCGGGCGATTTCAGCTGGCTGCACCCAATCGCTATAGTCGCTACCGGGGTTGGCCGCGCGATTGGCCGGAGTATCGATCACGCTGGGAAGTACAGCATTGGCAGTGATGTGCTGGTCGCGTAGCTCTGCTGCCAGCGCCTCGGTCAAGCCGAGCACGCCACGCTTGGCCACGCCATATGCTGCCATGTTTGCGCCAGGCTGGAGTGCCGTGCGGCTGCCCACGTTTATTACCGCACCGCCGCCGCGCGCAAGCATCAGTGGCACCGCAGCTGCGCACGAAAGCACCGTCGTCTTTAGATTCACGTCGAGCTGCTGCTGCCAAACCTGCCACGCCGTTGCATGCACAGGCTTGCCGCCGGCAAAACCGCCAGCAATGTTGACCAAAATATCGACGCCGCCAAGCTGTTCTGCCACATTGCGGTAGCCACGCGCCACCGCCGCTTCGTCGGTCAGGTCGAGCACGCCGCCGCTTAACAGTGGGTCGCTGAAACGTTCACGTAGCCGGGCGAAGTGGGCAGCATCTTCGTAGGGCACAAACACCGCCGCACCCGCCTCCAGCAGCTGCTCGACGACTGCCGCACCAAGTGCGCCGGCCCCGCCAGTCACAATTGCGCCTTTGCCAGAAAGCTCAGTCATACTACGCTCCTTGGGGCTTCAGCAACAACGTTTCTCTGAAACGGGGTGCGGGTCTGGGGGAATTCCCCCTGACCCGCACAGTGAATGTGGCTGCGAGCACGGCAGCCGTTCAGTTCAGCGTTCTGCAAGCTGAATCTACTTCGCAGCTCCGCCCTGGTACAATCGATCGCGGATGGTCATGATTTCCTGCCGGAGCCGCGCGTTGGTATTGACCTCTTCGCCAATTTTATCACAGCCATAGATAATCGTCGTATGGTCGCGGCCACCAAGAAAGCGCCCGATGTCCATCAGGCTGGAGTCAGTTTCTTCGCGTAGCAGATACATGATCACCTGGCGCGGGATAACCACATTGCGGCTGCGCCCACGGCCTTGCAGCGCACGCAGATCGATACCATAGAACTCGGCCACCTCCTTGAGAATCGCGTCGGCGGTCAGGCGGCGGCGGCGCGTGGTATCGAGCAGCTCGGTCAGTGCGCTGGTCGCCGTTTCAATCGAGACAGTGCTGCCAGTCATTTGTGCATACGCGACGACCCGGTTCAGGCAGCCTTCAAGTTCGCGGATATTCGACTGAATGCGGTGGGCCAGAAAGTCAAGCACTTCGGCTGGAATCAAGGTCGACATCGTCTCGGCTTTGGTACGCAGGATGGCCGTGCGTGTTTCGACATCGGGCGTCTGGACATCGACGATCAGCCCCCACTCAAAGCGCGAGCGCAGCCGCTCCGCAAGCGTCAGAATAGCTTTGGGCGGGCGATCCGACGAGATCACGATCTGCTTGGCAGCGGCGTGGAGCGCATTGAAGGTGTGGAAGAATTCTTCCTGGGTCGATTCTTTACCGGCGATAAATTGAATATCGTCGATCAGCAACACATCGATGCCCCGGTAGCGCAAGCGAAACTCCTCGGTCTGCTGGCGGCGAATCGCGTTGATCAGATCGTTCGTGAACTTCTCAGATGTAATGTATAAGACATTGATTTCAGGATCGCGGTCGAGCGCGTGGTTGCCGATCGCGTGGAGCAAGTGGGTTTTACCCAGGCCGACACCACCATACAGAAACAGCGGGTTGTAGGCTTGAGCGGGGTGCTCCGCTACCGCCATACAAGCCGCCGATGCCAGCCGGTTCGAGGAGCCGACGATAAAGCGATCAAAGGTGTAGCGCGCGTTCAGCATGCCTGAGCGCATTGCCGTCGTCAGGTCGAGCTGCTGGACTGCCCGCCGATCATAGGAGTTGACCGCTGTGGGCGCGCCACCATAGTTGTTACTGGCAGCGCCGGGGTAGCCACCGTTCTGCACGCCGCTAGCATAGCCATTGCCCCCAGCGAACCCGCCAAGCGTGCTGCCGCTGCCATTGGTGTAGGAAGTTGGGTGCGCTGCGGCGCTGCCGCCATCGCCACTGGGTTCAGGGGGCCAGTTGGCCGCGCCGCCGCCGTAATACCCACTCGAGGGGGGCCGCCGTTCCGTTGGTTGGTCATCAAGCGTCTCCATAGATACGCTGTCCTGCCCGTGCTCACGCGGGGCCAGCCGCACGTCAGCCCGGGTCATCTGGGTTGGAGCTATCGCCACTCGTACAAGCACCGGCAAGCCGACCAGATCACTCAACAGCTCACGCAGCGGCCCGATGTAGCGGTTCTCCAACCCCTCTTTGTAGAACGTGCTTGGCACCCCAATGGTGGCCGTTCCATTTTCAATCGAGAGCAACGAGGCGACTCGCAGCCAGGTATTGAACTCTTGTCGCGATGTCTGGACTTGCATTGTTCCAAGCGTCGCCGACCAGATTTTGGCTAAGTTCACGTGTCGTCCTCCAAAAAAGCACAGCTATAGAGTACGCCCTGCTATGGGCGCGCTGGATAATCGAAGATAACTAAGCACCGGCAGTTGTGTCTAGCGTGGTAGTGATGCAGGAGACTTTATGTGACAAAGGCGATCATACTCGATCGTGGCTAAGTTTTCAAGCTACAAAGCTGGCGTTTTCTATTATGATTGCTTATACTCGTGGGTGTTCGCATACGGGTAGTGATAGGGTGGTTTGTATACTTGACCACATGATATGTCGAGCAACTACTGTTTAACATGTGGATAACAGAAGCTATCTCTGTTGTCGAATCTCAGATTTTTCGCACTAGAAGGGGCTAACTGATCGTAGGCCTAGCATCAATTGTTATCCACAAGCTTGTGGATAAGCTGGACAAGCTGTGGATAGATAAACAGTGCTATTCAGCGAAACCGCTGTATCAACTATAAGCGTAATTGCAATCTGTTTGTCATCCACAGGGTCTAGCTATGCGGTCGCTGGCAGTTCGAGCGCTGGGAGTTCGGCCAAGCTGGTCAGCCCAAACTGATGCATAAACTGATCAGTGACCGCATACAGGATAGGCCGACCCACCGTATCGAGTCGCCCGGCCTCGGCGATCAGTTCGCGCGCCTGCAACGCCCGCACCACACCGCCCGAATCGACGCCGCGAATTGCATCGATCTGGGCGCGCGTAATCGGCTGGCGGTACGCAATAATCGCCAGCGCCTCCAGTGCCGCCGCCGACAGCCGCGCGCTGGCCTGCACTCCCAAGAAGCGCTCAACTGCTCCCGCTGCCGCTGGTGTCGAGACAAGCTGCACCCGATCGCCCAGGCGCTGCACACAGACGCCACGCCCAGGCAGCGCGGCGAGTGTGTCGAGGGCAGCCTCGACGGTATCAGGAGCAAGCTCAAGCGCCTTGGCAAGCTGAATAAGTGTCACTGGCTCACCCGCCACAAACAGCAGCGCCTCGACAAGCTGGGCGGTGGATGGCGGCGTGGCAGTGGTGAGTGAGAGGTGTTCGTCCATTGTGCGATAAGGTGACAAGATGACAAGGTGACAAGATGGCAAGATGACAAGATGGCAAGGTGACAAGATGACAAGGTGACAAGGTGACAAGGTGACAAGGTGACAAGGTGACAAGATGACAAGATGAGCGTTGGGTTGCTTGGCCTTTTGTCACACGGTCAAATGACAATCAGTTCGCGTTCAAACGTCGTCAGGCTCTCGCCGCCCT
>JACMIM010000670.1 GCA_014381165.1 Roseiflexaceae bacterium | reverse complement strand
GGCGGCGAGCGCGGCGGGGTTATCAGGCGGCACCAGCAACGCCGCGTCGCCCAGCAATTCGGGCAGCGGGCCGGTGGCGCAGGCCACGACCGGCAGGCCGTGGTGGAGCGCCTCGGCATAAACCATGCCATAGCCCTCGTAGCGTGATGGCAGCGCGAACAGCGCGGCCTGGCCATACGCTGCTGCCAGCTCGGCATCGCTCACGGCACCGCGCACCCGAATACTCGGATCGTTGCCAATCGCGGCCAGCACTTGCGCAGTGTAGGCTGGATTTGCGCTTGTTTCGCCAATCAGCTCCAGCACCGCCGGGCCGCCGCGCCGCAGCCGCCAGGCCGCCACCAGGGTGTGAATGCCCTTGCGCGGAATCCACTGCGCCACCGCCAGGACGATCGACGGCTCGTTGGGGTACCGCATGCTGTGCCCCAACAGCCGATCCCGCCCCGGCGAGACAATGCGAATGCGCGCTTCCGCTACGCCGCGCGCCGTGAGCAGGCCCGCACCGTGGCGGCTGACCGCGATCAGCAAATCGGCCCGCAGCAACGCCTGCTCGTCGGCTGCCGCGCTGGGGTCGCCGCTCGCCACACTGGGCAGCTCGTGAACCATGGCGACCAGCGGCCTGATTGCACGCCAGCGGTCGAGGTGCTCTGCGCAGACCGTGCGGGCCAGCGCATCGACCACCACCGCATCGTAGTGCGCCGGATCGAACTCAGCACCAAAGGCCGCCGCCCGCGCCGCCTGCTGATCGACACCTGCAGTAGCCGCTACGATCTCGTCGATCAGCAGGCCACGTTCGCGCAGGATTGCAAACACGCGGGCGTGGTACAGATAGCCGCCAGTTAAACGCGCGGTATCGCCAACCGTAATGAAGGCAATGTGCATAGAATTACCAGTTCTAACAACAAACAGATGTGCTAATATCTATGGTTGTATTCACCTTCTGTGTTACTATACGATCAAGGTAGATGTTAACTTACCTTATGCAAAGAGGGGTTTGGGGGGACAAAGTCTCCCCAAAAATCCCTCTTTCCCCGTCTGGCGCGGACACAGCCCGCGCCGGACGGGGAAAAAGATCCTTGGAGGGCTTGCGGCCCGCCAAATCTCCTGCTTTTGCGCCGCCTGCGTAAGGTGAGATATTGAATGACAATGTTCCGAGGAAGCATAGCATGAATTGTATTGAGATATGTGCAGGTGCTGGAGGCCAATCGCTTGGCCTAGAACAAGCAGGATTTGAGGCTTCCGTTCTTGTTGAAGCGGCAGGGAGGAAAGAGGAGAATTCCTACGTAAGCGTGTCCTCGCGCGCTGCCCACGCGCTGGGATTCTCCCACACGCGCACCAGCAGCGTCGAAAGGTTGTGGCCGCGCAGCGTCGGCGCGAGCTGCTCCCAAATAAAGTCGGCCACGTTCTCGGCGGTGGTATTGATCTGCTCCAAGCCCGCCACCGCATTCAGATCGCGGTAGTGCATGTGGCCAAGCAGCGCACTAAGTGCGCCTTGCAGCACGGTGATGTCGATCAGCGTGCCGTCGGCGCGCAGCCGCGCCCCGCGCACGATTGCCTCGACTCGGTAGGTGTGGCCATGAATGCGCGTGGCTGGCCCAAAATCGCCCACCAGCGCGTGCGAAGCCTCGAACTGCCCAATCACGCCGATCTCGTACATTGCGCTTTCCTTTTCAGCACTCAGAAGCAGAACCTAAACAAGGTTATTCGATGCCCGCATTGTGCAACATTGATTCTGATCGCTCAGTCGAGCCAGTCGATCGACTGACCATGCGGGCCAGTAAACGCCACTGGTTTGCCATCGACTGCAAGCAGAAGCCGATCTGTGGGCGGCGCTACAGCTAGCTTTGTGGCGATCTGCGGTATGACACCTGGTGACTCGTTGCTGATCCAGACTGCGTCCAGATCGCGTACTTCACCAATGAACCGATCGCGATCAGCGCGTGCAACATAGGCCAATACAGCCGAATGGAAGATTACCAAGGTCGCATCGTGGGGAGCTGTGGCAGCAACTGCCTGAAGATCCGTTGCAAGGTTGCCCTTGGCTACCACAACCGTGGGCGGCTGTTGCGCTACACGAACGGCAGCGCGCAATCGCTCGGCGCGCTGCTCCTGGCCAGGCCATACCAATGTTTCGAGCCAGGCCATGTCTTCTCGATTGGCGAGATCGAGCGGGTTCAGATCAAGCCCGGCACGCCACACGATCTCGGGCATATGGTCGGGTAGTGGGGTTGCCGCATTGGCTCGACAGGAAAATACCGGTGCTTGGTGCATCCCGTGTGCGCGGGGTTCAAGCCGCACGCGGCCGTAATCATACCGCCAGCGGTCTGGCAGCAGGCATAGCCCCGCCGAAGCTCCCACCTCCAACAGGGCAAGTGGTTGGGGCAACTGCGCTAATGCGGGCAGCAACGTGGCACAGCGAGCCGGCTCATTGGTTTGCGTGCTGCGCGCAAGAATCAGCGCCGAGATCGCGGGCTGGTGATGTTCGACGAGTTCTTGAAAATGCTGGCCATCTCGCGGTGTCCCGTACAGGTGTCGCACGGCTGCAAAGACCAAGTTCGGTTGCTGTTTCGCCGTGGGCAGCGTTGCAATATAGTGAAGCAGCGCATCAGACTCGCTCACCGTTCGGGCTAGCTGCACATACAGCGGGGAGACACCCTTCGCTTCGCTGTCGGCAAAGTGGCGATAGCGTGCCCGCAGGTGCTCGAATGACGTGTCCTGGCGCTCAGTCCATTCCAGCACGTAACTCCTCCTTCTTACTCACTCACCTTACGCGGGCGGCGGAAAGCGGGGGTTTGGAGGGCTGCAAGCCCTCCAAGAACCCTTCTTTTTCCTGCGCGGTGCGGGCGCAGCCCGCACCGCGCAGGAAAAAAGGATTTCTCGGGGAGGCTTTGCCTCCCCGAACCCCACCTTGCGTAAGGTGAGTCACTCATACGTCAGGATCACCTGGCCGCACTCGCCTGGTCGCTGGTCGACAAGCTGATAGGCTGCGGCTGCCTCGGCGATCGGAAAGCGGTGTGTGAGCAGCTCGCGCAATTGCAGGCGTGGCAGCAATGCGGCCACCGTCTCCAGCCGCCGCTGGTAATCCCAGCGCGGCCCCAGCGCCGGGTTGAGCCGCCCGACCTGCGATGAGCGCAAGGTCAGCCGCCCACGATGGAAGCGCCCACCAAGCTGCAAGGTTGTCGGCTTGCTGCCATACCAGGAGGCCAGCACAATCGTGCCTTCGTCCAGCACCGATTCTATCGCGTCCTGAAGCGCCGCCGGAGCGCCGCTCACCTCCAGCGCTACATCGGCCAGCCGCCCGCCATTGGCGTTTCGAATCTGCGCGGGCAGGTCGTCACCCGGTGCAAAGGCGGCGTCTGCGCCCAGCTGAAGCGCACGCGCCCGCCGAGCTGGCAGTGGATCGACCACCAGCACACGCCCTGCGCCGGCCAGCCGTAGCGTTTGCGCGGCCAGCGCTCCCACCACACCCTGGCCGAATACGACCGCCGTTTCGCCCAGGTGCAGTGGCGTATCGTGGGCGATGTTCAGCGCCGTTTCGAGATTCGCGCAGAACACGCCCAGCAGCGGGTCGAGGTCGGTGGGTAGCCTGATCAGCAGGCCAACCGGTGCGTTGAACAGGGCCTGATGCGGGTGCAACGCGAACACCAGATCGCCTGCTGCATAGGTGGCCACGCCCGCGCCGCACTGCACGACCCGCCCGACGATCGCATAG
>JACMIM010000080.1 GCA_014381165.1 Roseiflexaceae bacterium | reverse complement strand
TGACCTGCGTGCATGGGGAGTGAAAATGAACGATCAGCAAGATAAAACGCTTATCAATCAAAGCATCTCAGTCGCATTGCTTATTGATAACCCTCATCTTATTTCAGTGATTGGCGAAATCCGATGGAAAGAGTGGGGCCATCCCCCTGAGCCGGAGGATGTTGCTTGGTGGGTAGATATCACGCGCCGAGAGGCTGGTCGCGATAGGCTTCCTGTTACGTGGGTGGCCATTGATCAGCTCGGTCAAGCAGTCGGCGCGGTCGGACTCGATACGTTCGATATACCAGAAAGACGCGACCGTTCACCGTGGGTAGTTGGCGTGGTCGTTGCGCCATTACATCGCAGCAATGGTATTGGTGGTCACATGCTGGCAACGCTTGAGCTGTGGGCAAAGAACTGCGGGTACCCACAGGCCTGGGTAGGTACAGGTGGTCGTGCTATTGCGTTCTATCAGAAGTGTGGTTGGGAACTGGTTGAAAGCATTCATCGTCCGTCTGGTGAAGAAGTGTCGATATTAACAAAGGTGCTGTAAAGACAGGTACCATTCGATCAGCGCCATGCAACTATGTGGTGACAGCATACATGAAGGAAGTCGGTTAATCGCCATGAGTATACCAAATTATAAATATGACGAAATAAGCGATACGCTCACGATTACGTTCGTTCCGGGCGCGTTAGCTACGGGAATCGAGCTGAATGACCACATTCTGCTGCGCGTCGATAAAGTAGCGCAACGTGCCGTTGGTATGTCAATTTTCGACTACTCTGTTCTTGCACAGCCAACCGAGTTTGGCCTGCGGAGCCTACCCTTATCTGGGCTTGATGAGTTAAGCGAATCAACGCGCGACCTTGTGCTAGCGATTTTACAATCAGAACCTGTTCATAGCGTCCTAGCACTATCAGCATATGCGCCAACGGCAACAGAAACTATTGCGATTGCGGCTTTGCAACTACCTAATCCACTCCTGCAAGCTGCGTAAGTGCTCCAATGATGCACGGCGAAACCTGCCAAATTGCCCAGGCGAACGTCCTAAAACACCACGCACAAAGCCCCCAGCGCTTGCGCGCCGGGGGCTGTATGTGTTGCTCAAACGCCTCAGCGCTCAAACGGTTAGAAGTCCATGCCGCCCATGCCGCCGCCGCCCGGCATCTGGCCGCCGCCACCCTTTTCGTCGGGGATGTCGGTGATCAGGGCTTCGGTGGTCAGCAGCAGGCCCGCGATCGAAACCGCGTTCTGAACTGCCGAGCGCGTCACCTTGACTGGGTCGATCACGCCCTGCTCGATCAGGTTGCCGTACTCGCCTGTCAGCACGTTGTAGCCAACGTTGGTGTCGCCCTGCTCCTGCTGGAAGCGGCGCACATTGGCGATAATCACTGCGCCATCCTCACCGGCGTTCTTGGCGAGCTGGCGCATCGGCTCCTCAAGCGCACGCTTGAGAATCTGAATGCCATACTTCTCGTCGTCGCTGGTGATCTGGAGCTTGTCCAGCGCACGCGCTGCGTTCATCAACGCCACGCCACCGCCGGGAACAATGCCCTCCTCGATCGCGGCGCGCGCGGTCGAAAGCGCATCCTCGACGCGGTGCTTCTTCTCCTTCAGCTCCGGCTCGGTGGCCGCGCCAACCTTGAGCACTGCCACGCCGCCGGCCAGCTTGGCCAGTCGCTCGTTCAGCTTCTCGCGGTCGAAATCGCTGGTGGTGGTGTCCATCTGGGCGCGAATCTGGCCGATGCGGCCCTTGATCGCCTGCTCCTCGCCACGGCCCTCGATAAAGGTTGTGTTGTCCTTGTCGGACACCACGCGGCGGGCATGGCCCAGGTCGGCCAGCGTTGCGCTGTCGAGCTTGCGGCCAACATCCTCAGAAATCACGGTGCCGCCGGTCAGGATCGCAATGTCCTGCAACATGGCCTTGCGGCGGTCGCCGAAGCCAGGGGCCTTGATCGCCAGCACGTTGATCGTGCCGCGCAGCTTGTTGACCACCAGGGTCGCCAGTGCCTCGCCATCGACATCCTCGGCCACGATCACGAAGTTCTTGCTGCCGGACTGAAGCACCTTCTCCAGTACGGGCAACATGTCCTGGATCGCGCTGATCTTCTTGTCGGTGATCAGGATGAACGGCTCCTCGAGCTCGGCTTCCATGCGCTCCGAGTTGGTCACGAAGTAGGCCGAGATGTAGCCGCGGTCGACCTGCATACCCTCGGTGTACTCGGTCTCGAAGGCGATACCGCGTGATTCCTCAACGGTGATCACGCCATCCTTGCCAACTTTCTCGTTGACCTCGGCGATCAACTCGCCGATCTCGTTGTCGGCGGCTGAGATGCTGGCGACATGCGCGATGTCTGCGCGATCGCGCACGGGTGTGGCCAGGTTCTTCAGCTCATTGACCAGCACCTCGGCACCCTTATCCAGGCCACGCTTGAGCAGCATGGGGTTCACGCCGGCGGTCACAATCTTCAGGCCCTCGTTGAAAATCGCCTGGGCCAGCACAGTCGCCGTGGTGGTTCCGTCGCCGACGACATCATTCGTCTTCGAGGCCACCTCGACCAGCAGGCGCGCGCCCATGTTCTCGAACGGATCCTTTAGCTCAATTTCCTTGGCAACCGTCACGCCGTCATGTGTGACGGTCGGCGCGCCGAACTTCTTGTCGATCGCCACATTGCGGCCCCGAGGCCCAAGGGTCGTCTTGACAGCATCGGCGACCGTGTCGACGCCACGCTTCAGCGAGCGACGGGCCGATTCATTAAACTCGAGCTGCTTTGCCATAGCTCTGAATATCTCCTTGATGTGCGGATGTTATGCGGATTTAGCTTTCAGCAGTCAGCTTTCAGCAAGAGCGCCAGCAGTCGCAATAGAATAGTGCGTCCTTCGAAGCCCTAATAGCTGATAGCTGATAGCTGATGGCTTACCAACTACTCTTGGACAATGCCCAGAATGTCCTTTTCGGCCAGAATGAGATACTCGATCTCTTCGACCTTGAACTCGGTGCCGCTGTACTTGGCGAAGATGACCTTGTCGCCGGCCTTGACGCTCATGGCAATCAGTTTGCCATTGTCGTCGCGCCGACCTTCGCCGACAGCCTCAACCGTGCCTTCCATCGGGCGCTCTTTGCTCGCGGTGTCCGGCAGGAAGATACCACCTTTGGTCTTTTCCTCACGCTCTGCGGGCTTTACCACAACGCGGTCGCCCAGCGGCCGAATGCGGAAGTCTGACATAACTCCAGTCCTCCTTGAGTGTGTCATCAGGACACATCCATAACGCTAGAAGTGGTTAGCACTCAGTTGCTACGAGTGCTAACCACTTCTTATATTACTCACAAGCGTCTGATTTGTCAAGCGCAATTTTAGCACTCAATCGGGTTGAGCGCCAGTGGACATAACTTCGTCTTTTCTGGAAGGCAAGGAGCGGTTACACCTTGACCGCGCGGATGAGCGCGGTCGCCGCGCTGAAAGAGTATTCGCCTTCAGTGAGGGCAAGCGTATTGCGCACCTCGCGCGGCGCACCGTCGATCAGCTGGCGAATTTGCGTGATCGCCAAAAACGGCGTGTTCATGCGCGCCACCCACGGCTCGAACTCTAGCCGCAGTGGCCACGTTCCAATCAGCTCGGCCTGTAGCCCGGCCAAGCTACACATGCGCAGCCACTGGTCGGGCGTGTGGTCGCGCACATGGCTCGGGTCGCGCAGCAGTTCGATCGCATTCAAGAATGTGTCGCTGGCCGGTGCATCGGGCGCAACAACGTCGCTGAGCAGCAGCGTGCCGCCCGGCCTCAGCACTCGTGCAATCTCGCGCAGCGCCGTTTGCGGGTGCGGGTAGTGGTGGGCGCTGTAGCGCGAGGTGACAAGGCCGAACGAGGCGTCGGGATGCTGCAACTGTTCGACATCACCACGCTCGATCGAAAGATTGGTCAGGCCACGCTCCTGGGCTAGTCTGCGTGTTTGCGCCAGCATCGCGATCGTGAGATCGAGCGCCACGATCACGCCAACGCGCGGCGCAAACGCCAGCGCGGTGTGGCCCGCGCCGCAGCCAGCGTCCAGCATGCGTTCGTCGCCACGCAGCGCCACCGACGCCAGCATCGCCGCAAGGTCGGGGCCAAAAGCGTGAACGGTGCTGGTGGCATAGTTGGCCGCAACAGGCGTGAACTGCGATTGTACAGCTGTTTTGATGTCCATCGTTTTGTGCGTATGTCGCTCGCCCCGGCGCTGAAGCGCCGGGCTATTGGGATCGGCCTATCGGGATCGGCCTATCGTCTTAGCGCTCGATTGCTGCGGCCAGCCGCGCCACGCCCTCGGCGATCCGTTCGGCGCTGGGGTGCGAGAAGTTCAGCCGCAGGCTGTTGGCTCCGCCGCCATTGGCGAAAAAGGCATCTCCAGGCACGAACGCGACCTGCCGCGCGATCGCGCGTTCCAACAGTGCTCGCACATTCAATTCGTCCGGCACCGTCAGCCACAGGAACATGCCGCCCTCGGGCGTTGTCCAGCGAATGTCGGCGGGCATCTCGCGGGCCAACGCGGCCAACATGGCGTCGCGCCGCTCGTGGTACACCGCCCGGATGCGCGGCGTATGGCGCTCCAGCAGGCCATCACGGCATGATTCAAAAGCAATCGCCTGTACCAGGCTGCCGGTGTGCAGATCCATGCCCTGCTTGACCAGCGCCAGCTTGTGCAGCAGTTCGTCCGGCCCCACCATCCAGCCAACTCGCAGCGAAGGGGCTAGCAGCTTCGAGAAGGTGCTCAGGTACAGCACATGGCGCGGCTGGCCGTGCCGGGCAATATCCAGTGCGGCGAGCGGCGGCAGCGGTTCGCCGCTGTAGCGCAGTTCGCCATAGGGGTCGTCCTCGACGATCGGCAGGTCGTAGCGCTCGGCAAGCTCTAGCAGCGCCGCGCGCCGCGCGCGAGTCAGCGTCACGCCAGTCGGGTTCTGGAAGGTCGGTACGGTGTACAGGAATTTTGGCGCAATTCCGCCAGCAGCCAAGTCGGCCAGCATCGCTTCGAGCGTGTCCACCTGTAGGCCATGCTCGTCCATTGGCAGGGCCACGAAGCGCGGCTGGTACGGCCGAAAAGCTTGGAGTGCGCCAACATAGGTCGGGTCTTCGACCAGCACCACGTCGCCAGGGTCGATCATCACTTTGGCGATCATATCGAGTGCCTGCTGCGAGCCACTGCTGATCAGGATTCGCTCGGTGGGGGCTTCGATGCCGCGGGTCGCCATCAATGCGGCCAGAAACTCGCGCAGTGGTGGGAAGCCCTCGGTTGGGCCGTACTGGAGCACGCGCGTCGCCTCGTGGGCCAGCACGCGCTCGGTCGCTAGGGCGATCTCCTCGGCGGGGAAGCAAGCCGGGGCCGGCAAGCCGCCCGCAAAGGAGATCACGCCAGGTTGCTCGGTGATCTTCAGCAGTTCACGAATCGCCGAACCCTTGAGGGCACGGGCCGATGAATTCAACCGTGTGTCCCACGGCGTGTTTGCCTGTCCTTGCATTGTGTTGGTCTGCGCTTTCTGCCCAAACAACCGATCCAGTTCATTTAGGACTTACGCCGTTGGCGGTTCCTGCCTACGGCAGCATGGAAGATATATTTTTTGTTTCGGTTTTTGGCGCAAAGCGCCAAAAACCGAAACAATTATGAGGTGAGGAGTTACGCCGGTGGCGACTTCAGCCTGCGGCAGCATGAAACATCTATATTT
>JACMIM010000669.1 GCA_014381165.1 Roseiflexaceae bacterium | reverse complement strand
ATAGCACCTCCTAATGCTGGCCGCGTGCCACCCGGCCCAAAGCCACCGCCAGTCATTGGCTTTCTGCCGCAACTCCAGCGCGACCCGCTCGGCTTCTTCACCAGCGCCATGATGAAGTATGGCGACTTTGTGCGCGTTGGCAAGGGCTGGTACCTGATCTCACACCCTGACTTAATCAAGCATGTGCTCCAAGATAACAACCGTAATTATGTCAAAGGCGCGGCGGTGGAGCCGCTGAAGCTGTTAGTTGGCAATGGCCTGCTAACCAGCGAAGGTACCTTTTGGCTGCGCCAGCGCCGCCTGGCCCAGCCCGCCTTCCACCACCGGCGCATCGCCAGCATGGCCGACACGATGGTGCAACTGACCGGCGAGACACTCGACCGCTGGCAGCACGAGTATGGGCGCGGCCAACGCTTTGATGTCGCCACCGAGATGATGGCACTGACCGCGCGGATCATCGGCGTGACCATGTTTGGCACCGATGTGGCCGGACGCACTGGCGAGCTGTATGCGGCGCTCAGCACCTCGATTCACTTTGTCAACCAGCGCTCGTTCTCGCTGCTACGGCTGCCGCCAAGCGTGCCGACGCCCAAGAATCGCCAGTTCACCAAGGCGCTCGCCAGCATCGATGGACTGATGCTCGGTATTATTGCGGATCATCGGCGCAGCAACAAGGATAATGGCGACTTGATTTCGATGCTCATGCAGGCCACTGATGCTGACACCGGCGAAAAGATGAGCGACCAGCAGCTGCTGGACGAGGCCAAAACCGTGTTTTTGGCTGGCCACGAAACCACGGCCAATCTGCTCGCCTGGGCGTTCGTGCTGCTTTCGCGCCACCCCGCCGAGGCACGCCGATTGAGTGCCGAGCTGCGCGATGTGCTTGGCGAACGCACACCCACGTTCGAAGATGTGCCCAAGCTACGTTACACCCGCATGGTGGTCGACGAGACGCTGCGCCTGTACCCGCCAGCTTGGTCGACCGTGCGCATGCCACTGAGCGATGACGTGATTGGCGGCTACCGCGTCGCAGCGGGGGCGTTTATCACCATATCGCCGTATGTGACCCACCGCCACCCAGCGTTCTGGATCAACCCCGAGGGCTTCGACCCGGAGCGCTTCAACCCGGAGCTACCGGAAGATCGACCGCGCTTCGCCTATTTCCCGTTTGGCGGTGGGCCGCGCATTTGCATTGGCAGCAGCTTTGCGCTGATGGAGGCTACGTTGCTGTTAGCCATGATCGCCCAACGCTTTCAGCTCGATCTCGTGTCGGGCCACCCAATCGCGCCAATGCCCCAGGTGACACTGCGTCCTAAGCACGGTGTACTCGTCACGCTGCGCCCAACGTAAGGGTGGCTCGCGGGTCGCCCTTACGCCTACCGCAGCTGCGCAACGAACCCGGCGAACACCTGCGCCCAGCGCGGATCGGCGTCCTGCCAAATTAACTCGGGGTGCGATTGTACGGCGGCAATAAAGCCGGAGCCAGCGCCTTCGACCGCCTCGATCAGGCCGTCCGGCGCGTAGCCGACGGCACGCAGGCCAGGAGCTACATCGCGGATAGCTTGATGGTGCAGGCTGTTCACGGCTAGGCTGGCAGTGCCAAGTAGCTCCGCCGTCCAGGAGTCGGCGGCAAGCTCGATCGGATGGGAAAGCAGGCGGAAGTCGCGGCAAGCGTCGCCAGCGGCGTGGTCGATCGGGCCAGGGCGCTCGGCGGCGAGATCCTGATACAGCGTGCCACCCATGGCCACGTTCAACAGCTGGATGCCGCGGCAGATGCCGAAAATCGGCATGCCCTCGGCCAGGGCGCGGCGGGCCAGCCACAGCTCGGCGGCGTCGCGCTGAGTGTTCGTTAGCTCCAGCTTGGGGTGGGGCGCAGCGCCATAATTGCTGGGGTGGATGTCTTCGCCGCCGGCCAGCAGCAGGCCATCGCAGCGGCTGTAGAGCGATTCCAGTATTTCGAGATCGGCGGTTGGCTGGATGAGCAGCGGCACTGCGCCAGCGGCCTCGACCGCGCGCAGGTAACTGACAGGCAGCGTGAATGAGGGCGAGTACCACGGCTCCGGCGCGGTCGAAGCCGGAATAGCAATCACTGGTCGCGGCACAGCAGAAGCTCCCATTAACCACGAAGACGCGAAGACACGAAGGTCATACAGGTTTTGGCCTTCCTTCGTGTCTTAGCGTCTTCGTGATTAAAAACTATACGGCGACGAGTTCGCAGCGCTCGACGAAGCGGCGGAACAGTGCCTGCCAGCGCGGATCGGCCTCGCCCTGGAGCGCCTCGGGGTGGCATTGCAGCCCCACGATAAAGCGATCGTCGGTGCTTTCGACCGCTTCGACCACGCCATCCGGTGCCCAGCCGACCGCGCGCAATCCCGGCGCAACGTCCTTCAGCGCCTGGTGGTGCAGCGAGTTAGTCGGGAATTCAGTCGTGCCGAATAGTTCAGCCAGGTCGGAATCTTCGGCCAGCTGCAGGTCGTGGGCCATGTGCGTCCAATCCTGGCTGGTGTACGATTGATCGTGGACGGTGCTGGCCAGTTGGGCCGGAATATCCTGGTACAGCGTCCCGCCGAGCGCCACATTCAGCACCTGAACGCCACGGCAGATGCCTAGGATTGGCTTGCCATCGGCCAGCGCCCACTGGACTAGCGGCAGCTCGACAATGTCGCGCAGCTCGTCGATCGTACCCAGCTCTGGGATTGGCTCCTCGCCATACAGCGTTGGGTTGACATCGCCGCCGCCGGCCAGCAGCACGCCATCAAGCATGTCGTAGATACGCCGGAGCGCTCGCTGATTGTCGATCAGTGGCACAAGGATCGGGACTCCTCCAGCGCGCACGACGGCGTCAATGTAGGTCTGCCGGTGGCCGTGCAGCAACGGGCACCACTCCTTGTCTCGAATAGTCGCGCAGGGAATACCGATCACAGGTTGCATACACACACTCCTTGATGCATGTCGCGTTCTGGCCACGGGCCAGCGCATGTTATCCACTTATTATAGCATAGCAGCTTAGGTTTTTCAGACCTTGCCGCTATCGTCTAGAGGTGCTACCATGATCGAAATATTCATACATAATAAGGACGACATACAATGCTTTACCAGCGCATCTATAGTGCTGCCGTGGCCGCGCTGCTGCTTGCAGCCTGCAGCCAGCCGGTTACGCAAGCGCCACCTGCGAGCAACCTCACACCGGTATTTGCCGTCTCCGAACTGCTGGTCGGCCCGAACCGTATGGCGCTCGGCCTGCTTCAGGACGGCTCGCCAGTCAACGATCCCGGCGCACAGATCACGCTGAAATTCTACGATCGTGCAGATACCAGCGCCACTATCAAGAATCAGACCAGCGCGACCTACTATGGCCAGGGCCTGCCCGCCGCGCTGTACGTAGCTTATCCAACCTTCGATCGCGCGGGCGAGTGGGATGTTGTGGTGGAGACGCAGCTCAGCGGGGCGACCCAACCGAGTAGCACACGCCTGCGTTTCCAAGTGCAGGAGGCGAGCAACGCGCCCAATGTTGGGCAGCGTGCGCCCGCCGTGACGACACCGACCGCCCTCACCACGCCGCTGGAGCAGCTTTCCTCGGGCAGCGATCCTGACCCGGCGCTGTACCAGCTCAGCCTGGATCAAGCACTCAACTCGGGCAAGCCGACGGCGGTGCTGTTCGCCACACCGGGCTACTGCCGCACCGCCATGTGTGGGCCAAATATCAAGGTGTTGAGCGAGCTACAGCAGGCCTTTGGCGAGCGGGTCAACTTCGTTCATGTCGAAGTGTACCGCTACCCGTTCGAGGCGGCACTCGCCGAGCAGGCGGCTGCCTTCAGCGCTGCCAGCAAGAACAACCGCCCAATGACCGACGCCGAGAAGGTGGCCGGGTTTTCGGACGGCATGGCCACCTGGCGGCTGTCAACCGAACCATGGCTGTTCCTGATTGACCAGGGCGGCGTGATCGAGCAGCGCTACGAGGGCGGCATCACGCGCGAGGAGCTGACACCCGCGCTGGAACAGCTGGCATCGTGACAGCCACCCCCAGGGTACGCGGGGCTAGCTAGCCCCGCGTCTACGGATTTGTGATTCCCGCGTCACGGGTAGACGCGGGGCTGGCCCCCGCGTTCGCGTCACGCGCACCGCGCACGCTGCCGCGTTGGACAAACCACCTGAGGCTTGGTAGACTGCTGTAGCAGTCTTTGCAACGTCACCGCACCCACATACGGCGGGTCGCAGGCCGCGCGAGCCGGCGATGTGCCTGGCCCGGCACGGCCCGCACTCGAATACCAGAGTCCATGAAATCAAGAATGTTTGCGCCGCGCCACGCCGCGCTCGCGCTGTTGCTATGGCTGCTTTCGGCCTGTCAGGTCGAAGGTGGCATTCCCGATGTTCCCACTGAGGCCTCCGCCCTGCCTGCCCTGTCCCAGGCCACCGCCGAGGCGTCCAGCGCCGCATTGGCCGCCCGCAGCCAGACCTGGACACTCGGCCTGACTGAGCAGCCCGACACGCTCACACCCTACCAGCTTACGGCGACCGACCAGCGCCGCGCCGCGCCGGTGAGTGAATTGCTGTTTCCTTCGCCGGTTCTGACCCACAATTACGCCTACACCACCACCGGCGTGCTGCAAAGCCTGCCGACGCTCGATAATGGCGGAGCCGAGATGCGACTCGCCGATGTGTTTCTCGACCCCTCCGGGCAAATAACCACGACGACCACCCAGGTAATAACCCAGGTCGATCAGCTGGTCGTGACGTTTCGCTGGAACCCTGAGCTGGCTTGGTCGGATGGGCGGCCGCTGACTGCCGCCGACTCAGTCTTCGCCTATGAGTACGAGCGGGCCAACCCGCCCAGCGCCGAGTCGGCAGTCAAGTTGGCACAGGTGAGCACGTACACGGCGATCGACGACCACACCACGCAGGCGGTGCTTCAACTGGACTACATCGGGCCGACGTATTTTCTGAACTACTGGACGCCGCTGCCACGCCATTTGCTAGAGCAGGCTAGCGCCGAGCAGTGGCAGGAGTACCTGCGCGCACCGATCGGCTACGGCCCATACATGATCGAGCAACGCGAGCCGGGCGCGATCAGGATGGTGCAGAACCCACACTATTTTGGCACGCCGCCAGCGAATGTACGCCTAGATGTGCTGTTTGGCCAGGATCTGAACCTGCTGCGCGCTAATCTTTCCAATGGCAACCTGGATCTCATCTACAGCGACCGCCCGCAGACCGAGACGATCGACACGCTCGACCGCGACGCCCAGGAGGGCTTGCTGAAGGTCGGCCACGCGCTCTGGCCGGGATGGGAGCATATCGACTATAACCTGGACGTGCCGATGCTTCAGGACATTCGGCTGCGCCGCGCGATCGCCTACGGCACCAACCGGCTAGCCATGACCGAGCAACTGATGGGTGCGCATGTCAGCCCGCTCGACAGCTGGGTGCTGCCGTTTCAGCCGGAGGCCGCGCCCGCCGACCAGTTGAGCCGCTATGAATACAACCCCGATCAGGCCCGCGCGCTGCTCGACGAGATGGGCTATGCCGATCTCGATGGCGACGGCATTCGCGCCTCGCCGGACGGCCTGACGCTGACGCTCCAGCTGCTGACCACCGCCGACAGCCCGCTGCGCGCTGAGGTGGCCCGCCGCTTCAGCGCCGACATGCGCGCGATCGGCATCGCGATCGAGACGACCGAGGCGAGTTCAACCGATTTGTTTGCGCCAGAGGGGCCGCTGTACCAGCGCCAGTTCGAGCTTGCGCTGTATAGCTGGAAGGCCGAGCCGAACGCCAATGGCCTCTCGCTGTGGAACTGCAACGCCGTGCCTTCGCTGGAGAATAATTTCCAGGGCGAAAACTTCGCCGGCTGGTGCTTCCGCGATGCCGATATGGCTATTCGTCGGGGCGCAACCACGCTCGATCTGAATGAGCGCAAGGCCCAGTACCTGCGCCAGCAGCAAATCTGGACGCAGGAACTGCCTGGCCTGCCACTGTTCCAGCGCCTGAGCACGGTCGCGCTGGCCCCCGGTGTGATCGGGCCAGAAGCCGACACCTTTGCGCCGATCACATGGAATGTGGCCGCGTGGCGGCGCGAGTAGCCGGTTAGTTACTCACTTTATGCACCGGCCCAAGAAGACATTGGCTTTATTGCGTGCAGGTCAGAGGCTCTATTCGAATAACGTCATCCTCGTGAGGGGATTTCCACAGTTCTTCGCCAATGCGGGCGGTTGCGAGGCTCTATTCGAATAACGTCATCCTCGTGAGGGGATTTCCACTGACAGTATTTCCGACCACCGTGACGCGCGCGCCCTGCATTCGAATAACGTCATCTCGTGAGGGGATTTCCACGCT